>JAUXST010000832.1 GCA_030679805.1 Reyranella sp.
CGCCGATGTACGACAACGACGAGGGCCGCAAGATCGTCTCCGCCATGGTGGCGCTGGCCGATCTCACCCGCGCCGGCTTCATCGCCGGCGATATCTCGACCGTGATGTCGCCGCGTACGGTGATTACCTGGGCCGAGAATGCGCGCATCTTCAACGGCGACATCGGCTTTGCCTTTCGCCTCACCTTCCTCAACAAGTGCGACGAGGTCGAGCGCACCACGCTGGCCGAATACTACCAGCGCTGCTTCGGCAAGGAATTGCCGGCAAGCAGTGGCAAGGGCGGCAAGCTGCACTAGGAAGAGGGCCGAATGGCCAAGGATTCGACGCCACTCGAAGAGTTCCGACGCGTCACCGCCACCACCATGCGGGCGGTGTCGCGCAAGGAAGTGAACGTCTCGTTCGTACCCGACGGCGGCTCGCTGCTGGGCAGCGAGGCGCGCATTACCGTGCCGGCACGCGACCTGCCGGTCGAGGATGTGAGCCGCGTCCGCGGCGAGGCCGACTCCATGGCGCTGAAGCTGCGCCATCACGACCGCAAGACACACCTGCGCCGCGTGCCGCGCGGCGAGACCGCCCGTTCGATCTTCGAGGCGGTCGAACAGGTCCGCGTCGAGGCTCTGGGCGCCCGCCGCATGGCCGGCGTCGCCGATAACCTCTCGGCACTGTGGCGCCAGCGCTCCGACCAGCGCGGCCATGCCCGCATCAAGTCCAAGGAAGACGCCCCGATCGCCGACGTGATCAGCCTGATCGCGCGCGAGCAGCTGCTCGGCACGCCGCCGCCTGAATCGGCCAAGGCGATGGTCGATCTGTGGCGCGCCGACGTCGAGTCCGCCGCCGGCCGCGACTTCCAGAAACTGAAGGAGTCCCTCGGCAACCAGGAGGCCTTCGCCAAGGCCGCCCGCCAGCTCATCCGCGACCTCAAGCTCGGCGACGAATCGGCCGACCTGCAGGACGACGACAACGAGGACTCGCAGGACCAGGAGAACGCCGACGGTCAATCGAACGAGACCGGCGACGACAACAGCGATTCGAGCGAGACCCAGGGCTACGGCGCCCAGGGCGAGGAGACCGAGGACGCCTCCGAACAGGAAGACGCTTCCGAGACGGCGGCCGACCAGGCGCAGACCGAAATGCAGATGGGCTCGGGCGACGAAGAGGAGCCTGGTCGCGCCGAGCGACCGTGGCTGCCGCCGGGGGCGCTGAGCAACGAGCCGCTGGGCCAGCAGTATCACGCCTATTCGACCAAGTTCGACGAGATCGTTGATGCCGACCAGCTATGCGATGCCGAGGAATTGGGCCGCCTGCGCAACCATCTCGACCAGCAGCTCGCGCACCTTCAGGGCGTGATCGGCAAGCTCGCCAACCGCCTGCAGCGCCGCCTGATGGCGCAGCAGAACCGGTCGTGGGAGTTCGATCTCGACGAAGGCACGCTCGACGCCGCGCGGCTGGCGCGCATCGTAGCCAACCCGATGCATTCGCTGTCCTTCAAGATGGAGAAGGACACCAATTTCCGCGACACTGTGGTGTCGCTGCTGATCGACAATTCAGGCTCGATGCGCGGCCGGCCGATTACGGTGGCGGCGATGAGCGCCGACATCCTCGCCCGCACGCTCGAGCGCTGCGGCGTGAAGGTCGAGATCCTGGGCTTCACAACGCGCGCCTGGAAGGGCGGCCAGAGCCGCGAGCAATGGCTCGCCGCCGGCAAGCCCGCCAATCCGGGCCGCCTCAACGACCTGCGCCACATCGTCTACAAGCCGGCCGATGCGCCGTGGCGGCGTGCGCGCAAGAACCTCGGCCTGATGCTGCGCGAGGGCATCCTCAAGGAGAACATCGACGGCGAGGCGCTGCTGTGGGCGCACAACCGCCTGCTGCCGCGCCCCGAAGAGCGCAAGATCATGATGGTGATCTCCGACGGCGCGCCGGTCGACGATTCGACGCTGTCAGTCAATCCCGGCAACTATCTCGAGCGCCACCTGCGCGACGTCATCGACTGGATCGAGACGCGCTCGCCGGTCGAGCTGGTCGCCATCGGCATCGGCCACGACGTCACGCGCTACTACCGCAAGGCCGTCACCATCGTCGACGCCGACCAGCTGGGCGGCACGATGATGGAGCAGCTCGCCTCGCTGTTCGACGAGGACGACAAGAAGGACGCCAGGGCCGGCCGTGAACGCGGACGCGGCGGCCGGGCTTCCGGCGGAAAGGCTTCCGGCGGCCAGACGGGCGGCGGCCAGATGGGTGGCGGCAAGACCGGTGGCGGCAAGACGGGCCGGCGCGCCGCCTGATCCCGGTGGCCGCCCGACTCCTTCTCTTCATCGCCTGCCTGCTCGTTGCATCCTGCGGCGGTGGGTCGCCGCCGCCGGCCAGTGCGCAGGAACGGCCCGTCGAGATCAAGAGCTCGTCGCAGCCGTTCAAGATCGACGAGCCCGACGCCACGCGGATCGGCCGCCTGATCTGGCGCGGCGGCATCGCCATAACCGCCAATTCACCGCACTTCGGCGGCTGGTCGGATCTTCACGTGGCGGCCGACGGCCGCAGCCTGACGTCGATCTCCGACGAGGGCGCCTGGCTCACGGCCGCGATCGACTACGATTCCAGGGGCAATCTGGCGGGCCTGAGCGGCGGCCGGATCGGCCAGTTGCACGGCCTCGACGGCAAGCTGATCGAAAGCAAGGCGGAGGCCGATGCCGAAGGCATGACGCGGCTGGCCGACGGCTCATGGCTGGTGTCCTTCGAGCGGCGCCACCGGCTGTGGCGCTACGAGACCCTGACCAGCACGCCGGCGCCGGTCGAAGGCCCGGCCGAGATCGCCCGGCAACCCGCCAACGGCGGCATCGAGGCTTTGACCGCCCTGCCCGACGGCCGCGTGGTCGCCATCAGCGAGGAATATGGCCAGCGGCCCGGTACGGCGATGGGCTGGATCGGCACGCCGGCGGCCGGCGGCGCCTATCTCTGGCGCTCGTTCGACTACACCACGCTCCCCGATTTCCGGCCGACCGCGATCGCCCAGCTGCCGGACGGCTCCTTCGCCACGCTCGAGCGGGCCTTCGACATGGTGCGCGGCGTGCGCTGCCGCGTCATGCGGTTCGACGCCGCCCAGCTTGCGCCGGACGCCACCGTGCGGGCCGAGGAGCTAGCCCGGCTCGCCTCGCCTTATGCGGTCGACAATCTCGAGGGAATGGCCGCGACCAAAGGCGCGCGCGGCGAGACGCTGCTGTGGCTGATCTCGGACGACAACTTCAATCCGCCTCAGCGCAACATTCTGCTGCTGTTCGAGCTGGCGCCGTAGCGCCTCGACGAAGAAGGTCCCTCGCCTGTCGGCTCGGGATGGCGGCCTTAGGCCGCCACCTTTTTGGCATCCTTCTTGGCCTTGGCCAAGACGACCCGGCGCTTCAGCACCGTCATTTCCGGGCTGAGCTTGCTGGTGTTGGTGCCCAGCAGATAGGCGTCGATGCCGCCATTGTGCTCGATGGTCTTGACGCCGCGCGGCGTCAGCCGCAGCCGCACGGTGTGGCCGAGGACATCGGACAGGACCGAGGCGACCTGCAGATTGGACATGAACCGGCGCCGGGACTTGTTGTTGGCGTGGCTCACATTGTTGCCGTACTGCACGGACTTGCCCGAGAGGGCGCAACGACGGGGCATGGCGACTTCCGCTAAAAAACGATCCCGCCGAGGGGCGGGAAGGCGGGCTTTTTACGGGCCGGAGGGGGGCCCGTCAAGCAAACCAGTCGACCACCCGGTCGCTGATATCCTCGACCAAATCCTCGGAAATCACCCGTCCCCGGGCCGAAATCCCTGCCTGATGCACGGTTTCCGGGTCTCCCGAGATCAGCGGGTGCCACCAATAGAGATCCTGGCCGAAATGGACCAGCCGGTAGCCACAGGTCTTGGGCAGCCAGTCCATCTTGGCCACAACCTTGGGGGTGAGCTGGATGCAGTCCGGCACGATCTTCTTGCGATTCTTGTAGTCCTTGCAGCGCGCCGTCCTGGGGTCGAGCAGCTTGCAGCAAGTATCGGTCTGGGCGAGTTCCCCGGTGCCCTCGTATTCCAGCTTGTTGACGCAGCACATGCCGCAGCCGTCGCAGAGGGATTCCCATTCCTGCTTGGACATCTGGGCCAGCGTTTTGCGCTTCCAGAACGGCAATTCGCTGGCGGCGGCGGCCTGCCGGGCCTGCCTGAGGAGCGATTTAGCGACCATGAAAGGCTTCTAGCATCCGCCGTGCCGCGACGGCAGGGGTTGCCCGGCCGGCTTCGACCTCGCGTTCCAGGCCGCCCACCAGGCGCTTCACCTCGGGGTGCCGCCGCAGTTCGGCGAGCAGGGTCTCGCCCACTTCGCTCCACATCCAGGCGCGCGCCTGCTCGGCACGGCGGCGAGCCAGGCCCTTGATGCCGACCGCCGCCACGAAGCGCTCGACGGTCTGCCAGATCTCGATCACCCCCTCGCCGGTCTGCGCTGAGCAGGTCTGGACCTCGGGGGTCCAGCCGACGGTCGGCGAGCGCAACATGCGCAGCGCGTGCTGATAGTCGGAGGCCGCGCGCTTGGCCGTCGGCAGGAGATCGCCGTCGGCCTTGTTGACCACGATCAGGTCGGCGAGTTCGATGATGCCGCGCTTGATGCCCTGCAGATCGTCGCCGCCTGCCGGCAGCAGCAGCACGATGAACATGTCGACCATGTCGGCGACCGCCGTTTCGGACTGGCCGACGCCCACCGTCTCGACGAGCACGGTATCGAAGCCCGCCGCTTCGACCAGCAGCATGGCTTCGCGCGTGCGCCGCGCGACGCCACCCAAGGTGGCACCGGCCGGCGACGGCCGGATGAAGGCGGCGGGACGGCGCGATAGCTCTTCCATGCGTGTCCTGTCGCCCAGGATCGAGCCGCCGCCGCGCTTCGACGACGGGTCGATCGCCAGCACCGCGAGCGAGCGGCCGCGTTCCAGCAGCGAGAGGCCGAAACGTTCGATGAGGGTCGACTTGCCGACGCCTGGAACCCCGGTGATGCCGAGCCGCACCGACTTGCCGGTGTGCGGCAAGAGCGCTGCCAGCAGGGCATCGGCTCGCTCGCGATGATCGCCACGGGTGGATTCGATGAGGGTGATGGCCTGCGCGAGCGCACGCCGGTCGCCCGCCAGCAGGGGCGCGAATAACGGATCGACGGACGGTTCGGTCCTGGCAGCCGTGGCGCTCATCGGTTTCAGAATTATCAGCCGCGACGGCGAAGCGCCAGCAAGGCGGCGAGCGTCGCGGCGGCATAGAAGGCGGCGAGCGTCCAGCCGAGGCCGGGATCGCCCACCGCGTCCATCGCCGCCCCCGTCAGCGGCCGGCCGATCAGCCCGCCCAGGATGTAGAGCATGCTGAAGGCGGTGTTGGCGCGGGCGATGTCGCCGCCGCGAAAATGCCGGCCGAGCAGTGCCAGCCCGACCGGATAGATTGCAAAGGAAATGCCGCCCCACATCAGCACGACGCCGATCACCGCCGGCGACTGCGCCGGCACCATCGGCAACAGGCTGACGAGAACAGCGCTGGCGAGCGTGCAGCCGGCCAGCACGGCGCGGCGGTCGTAGTGGTCGGCCATCCAGCCAATCGGCCACTGCAGGATCACGTTGCCGAGCACGAAGGCCGACAGCCAGAGCGCGCCAGTCTCGGCGGCGACACCCGCCCCCACCGCATAGACCGGGAGGAAACTGAAGGCGACCTGCTCGCCCAATCCACAGACGAAGCCCGCAAACATCGCAAGCGGCACGGCCAGCACGACGATGGCGAAGCCGCTGTCGGCCGTATGCTCGATGGCCGGTGCGCTCTTCCAGTAGGGCAGCAGCGGCACCGCCACCAGCAGGGCCAGCGCCGCACAGGTCAGGAACGGCGCCGATCCGTAGACGCCCGTCACCTGCAGCACGAGCGGGCCCAGTGCGAGGCCCAGCGCCACCAGCATCGCGTAGAGGCCCATCACGCGGCCGCGGCGTTTCTCCTCGACGACGACGTTCATCCAGATCTCGCTCACCACCCACGGCACGCCGCCGGCGAGGCCGTGCAGAAGGCTGAGCCCGAACCACACCACGGGACTGCTGGTGAGCGTGTAAGCGACCGTGACGGCCGAGCCCGCCACGACGGAGACGACGATGAGCGGGACGGCACCGAACCGTGCCGCCAGTTGCGGAATGCGCGACCCGAAGGCCAGCATCCCGATGCCCCAGGCGGCGGAAATGACACCGATGGTGAAGTTGTCGGCCCCCTGCCGCTCCAGCGCCAGCGGCACCAGCGGGATGGCCACGCCCGCCTGCAGACCGATGGCGGCACAGGCGAGAAAGACTGGAACCAGTGATTGCCGCGATGCTTCCGCAGTCATCGCGTCCGCATCATCGCCAGCACGGCCACCTGTAGGGTGTGCAACTCGTCCACAACGATCCGCCATACTTCGGTGTCGGCGACATCGTCGTATTCGTGTCGCAGTACGTTGCCGATATCGGCAACCTTGCGCCACGGAATTTGAGACTGCGCCGCCTTCAATGTCTCGGGGAGACGTCGACTGGCCTCGGAAATGCGTTCCAGACAACGTTCGACGGCATCCCGCAACATCCTGTTGGACAAATATCCCTCAAGCGTCAGGCCGTCCGTCCAGCCACGAATACGCTCGATGTTCTCAAGCATCTGCGCCAAATGAATCTGAGGATCGTTGCCAGCCATCGGAATCAAAATATCTTGATGGCTTCCATCACCATGCGAGCGCGCACCAGCGAATTGAGCGTATCGCGACGGCTTACGTCGACCGGCAGTCCCAACCTGTCGCCGAGCAAATGCATGACGCCGATACGATCCATCAGCGAAAAATGAGAAGCATTTTCGACATCGATCAGCACGTCGACGTCACTGTCCTGGCGCCGGCTCGCCCGAGCGGACGATCCCACCAAAGCAAGCGACTTCACGCCGGCTCGCTTGAGAGCGGCTTCCTCCGATCGAATGGCAGCAACAATGGCTTCGCGGTCCATGCGGCAAATACTAGCACAATTGCACGCCGTTCGCCCCGCAGTGCTAGTCGGCGACATGCAGGTGGCCTTCGGCTCGGAAGGACGGCGGCTCCTCGACCTGCTGCTCGGCCTCGGCGGCGGCTTCCTGCTGGCGGCTCCACATGTCGGCATAAAGTCCGTTGCGCGCCAACAGCTCGCCATGGCGGCCGCGTTCGACGATCCGGCCGCGGTCGAGGACGACGATCTCGTCGGCGTTGATGACCGTCGAGAGCCGGTGCGCGATCACCACTGTCGTGCGACCGCGGCTCACTTCCTCCAGCGAGCGCTGGATCTCCTGTTCGGTGCGCGTGTCGAGTGCGCTGGTCGCCTCGTCGAACAGCAGGATCCGCGGGTTCTTGAGGATCGTGCGGGCGATCGCCACGCGCTGCTTCTCGCCGCCCGAGAGCTTCAGGCCGCGCTCGCCGACGGTCGCTTCGTAGCCCTGCGGCAGCGCCGTGATGAAATCGTGGATCCGCGCCATGCGGGCGGCCTGCTCGACTTCCTCGCGGCTGGCGTCGGGCCGGCCGTAGGCGATGTTGTAGTAGATCGTGTCGTTGAACAGGACGGTGTCCTGCGGCACCACGCCGATCGCCGCCCGCAGGCTCGTCTGCTGGACCTCGCGAATGTCCTGGCCGTCGATCTTCACGCTGCCGGACGCCACGTCATAGAAACGGAACAGGATGCGCGAGACTGTCGACTTGCCGGCGCCGCTCGATCCCACGATCGCCACGGTGTGGCCCGCCGGCACGCGGAAGCTCACGTCGTGCAGGATCGGCCGGGCCGCCTCGTAGTGGAAGTCGACATGGTCGAACACGATCTCGCCGCCCGTCACGACCAGGGACGGCGCACCGGGCCGATCGGCGATCTCGGCCGCGACGTCGAGCAGGCCGAACATCTTCTCCATGTTCACCAGCGCATTGCGGATTTCGCGGTAGGCGAAGCCCAGCATGTTGAGCGGCACGTAGAGCTGGATCAGGAAGGCGTTCACCGCCACGAAGTCGCCGAGCGTCATGGTGCCCCGGATCACGCCCTGTCCCGCCATCGACATGACGGCGACCAGGCCGACCGCGATGATGGCGCCCTGGCCGATATTGAGCAGCGACAGGGTACGGCTGGAACGGATGGCCGCCGTCTCGTAGCGCCGGCGCCCGACGTCGAACCGCCGCCCCTCGTGGGTCTCGTTGCCGAAGTACTTCACCGTCTCGTAGTTCAGCAGGCTGTCGATCGCCTTGGCGTTGGCGTCGGTATCGGCATCGTTCATGCGGCGCACGAACTTGATGCGCCATTCCGACAGCGCGACTGAAAACACGATATAGGCCGTGACCGCACCCAGCGTGACCGCAGTGAAGCGCCAGTCGTAGAGGCTCCACAGGATGCCGCCGACCAGGACGATCTCGAACAGGGTGGGCAAGATGTTGAAGGTCGTGAAGCGGATCAGGAATTCCATGCCCTGGGTGCCGCGTTCGATGACCCGGCTGAGCCCGCCAGTCTGGCGCTCGAGATGGTATCGCAGAGACAGTGCATGAAGGTGCCGGAACACCTCGAGGGCGAGATTGCGAATCGCTCGCTGCGATACCGGCGCGAAAATGGCGTCGCGCACCTCGCCGAAAGCCTGCGCGAGCACGCGCGCGGCGCCATAGGCCACGATCAGGGCGATCGGCACCGCGACAGCTTGTGCCGTGGGCTCGCCCAACGCATCCACGGCGTGTTTGTAGAGGATGGGGACGTAGACGTTGGTGACCTTGGCCAGGACCAGCAGGACCATGGCCACGACGACGCGGCTGCGCAGGCCAGTTTCACCAATTGGCCACAAATGTCGGGCCATGATGCCGACAACCGCCCAGGTGCGCGAAGCACTTAGCTTGGGAACGCGGTCGTTGCCGGGAGGCGACATGGACGAAAAGTGCCTTTTCTGGTGTGTAACTTATATGGCAGAGGGGGTGTGGGCCTTCTATCGTGCCGGTGCCTCTGAAGTAAGCCCCCTGTTGAGAGGGATTTCATGAGTTTTCGTAGGGCCTTGATCGCGTTTGCCTTGAGCGTGGGTCTGCCCATGGCGGCCCTTGGCCAGGACGCGCGCCAGGTCGACATCGGTTACGAGATCACCTTCGCCGGGTTTGCCGGTTTCCGCATCGACGTCACCGCGCGCTTCGATGGGGCGAGCTACGATGTCGAAAGCCGGACCTTCAAGGAAGGGATGTTGAAGGCCGTCACCATGCACTACGACGGACGCAACCGGGCGTGGGGTGGATTCTCACCACAGGGTGCACAGCCGACAGCCGGTTCGCTGTCGATCGTCGTCGGCGACAAACCGCGCACCTGGGTCGCCCAATATGGTCCTGGCGGCACGATGAGCGAAACGCACAATCCGGCCTGGAAGCCGCCGTCCCAGCACGTGATCCCCGAGAGCCAGCGCATCGGTTCGCTCGATCCATTGTCGGCGGCGCTCACAGTCGGTCTTGCCGGCGATGCCGCCTGCGACCGCACGGTGCCGACCAACGACGGCAAGAGACGGATCGACATCATGATCCACAAGATTGGCATGGAGTCGCCGGCCAAAGCGGGCGTACCCACGGCGATTGGTGATTTGCTGGTCTGTGAACTCTACACCAAGCGTGTCGCCGGCGAATTCGACGACGCCCCGAAAGAGGCAGAAACCGAACGCGAGAGGCCGATCAAGGTATGGCTAGCGCACCTTGACAACTCGCAGGTGCGCTATCCGGCGAGACTAGAAGCCCACACCGGCTTCGGCACGATCCGCGGCAAGGTCCTATATTTCCGCGAACGTCCGCTGACGCCGCAAGAAAGCCAGGCGATGCGGCGCTAGTTCAGGCGGCCCGCTTCTGGCTGCGCTGGCGGAGGATGCCCAGGACCTCGGCGGCGGCCGCGGGAATGTTGGTGCCCGGACCGTAGATCGCCGCCACGCCAGCCTTCTTCAGGAAGTCGTAGTCCTGGGCCGGGATGACGCCGCCCACGATCACCATCACTTCCTCGCCGCCCTGCTTGGCGAGTTCGGCGATAAGCTGCGGCACCAGCGTCTTGTGGCCCGCGGCTTGGCTCGACACGCCGATCGCGTGCACGTCGTTTTCGATCGCCGCCCGCGCCGCCTCCTGCGGCGTCTGGAACAGCGGACCGATGTCGACGTCGAAGCCCAGGTCGGCAAAAGCCGTGGCGATCACCTTGGCGCCGCGGTCGTGGCCGTCCTGACCCATCTTCACGACCATCAGACGCGGCCGGCGGCCCTCCTCCTCGGCGAAGGCCGCGATATCGGTGCGGATGCGATCGAGGCCCTGATCGCCTTCCCATTCGCCGGCATAGACGCCGGAGATCGAGCGCACCGTGGCCTGGTAGCGGCCATAGACGCCCTCGAGCGCCGATGAAATCTCGCCCACCGTGGCGCGCGCGCGCGTGGCGTCGATCGCCAGGCTCAGCAGGTTGCCGGTGCCCGTGCGCGCCGCCTCGCCCAGCGCCTTGAGGGCCGCCACGCACTTGGCCTCGTCGCGGCTCTTGCGGATCTTGTCGAGACGCGTGACCTGCGATTCGCGGACCACGTCATTGTCGATGTCGAGCACCTCGACCGTGGTGCCCTCCTTGGGCTGGAACTTGTTCACCCCCACGATCACTTCCTCGCCACGGTCGACCCGGGCCTGGCGGCGTGCCGAGGCTTCTTCGATGCGCATCTTGGGCATGCCGGCCTCGACCGCCTTGGTCATGCCGCCCAGCGCCTCGACCTCGGCGATCAGCTTGCGCGCCTCGGCGATCAGGCTGGCGGTCAACGACTCGACGTAGTAGCTGCCGGCCAGCGGATCGACGACCTTGGTGACGCCGGTCTCGTGCTGGAGGATGAGCTGGGTGTTGCGCGCGATGCGCGACGAGGTCGGCGTCGGGAGCGCAATCGCCTCGTCGAAGGAATTGGTGTGCAGCGACTGCGTGCCGCCCAGTACCGCCGCCATCGCCTCGTAGGCGGTGCGGATCACGTTGTTGTAGGGATCCTGCTCGGTGAGCGACACGCCCGAAGTCTGGCAGTGGGTGCGCAGCGACAGCGAATCGGCCTTCTTGGGCTCGAACGATTTTACCAACTCGGCCCACAGGAAGCGCGCGGCACGGAGCTTGGCCACTTCCATGAAGAAGTTCATGCCGATGCAGAAGAAGAACGACAGGCGCGGTGCGAAGGCGTCGATGTCGAGGCCCTTGGCCTTGGCGGCACGGACATATTCGAGGCCATCGGCCAGCGTGAACGCCAGTTCCTGGACCAGCGTCGAGCCCGCCTCCTGCATGTGATAGCCGGAGATCGAGATCGAATTGAACTTCGGCATGAACTTGGCCGTGTGCTCGATGATGTCGGCCACGATCCGCATCGAAGGTCCGGGCGGATAGATATAGGTGTTCCGGACCATGAACTCCTTGAGGATGTCGTTCTGGATCGTGCCGGAGAGCTTCTCCTGCGGCACGCCCTGCTCCTCGGCCGCCACGATGTAGCCGGCCAGCACCGGCAGCACGGCGCCGTTCATGGTCATCGACACGCTCATCTTGTCGAGCGGGATGCCGTCGAACAGGATCTTCATGTCCTCGACGGAATCGATGGCAACACCGGCCTTGCCGACATCGCCCACGACACGTGGGTGATCCGAATCGTAGCCGCGGTGGGTGGCGAGATCGAACGCCACCGAGAGCCCCATCTGGCCGGCGGCGAGATTGGCACGATAGAACTTGTTGCTTTCCTCGGCGGTCGAGAAGCCGGCGTACTGGCGCACCGTCCACGGACGGCCGGCGTACATCGTGGCCTTCGGTCCGCGGGTGAAAGGCGGAAAGCCCGGCAGCGAGCCCAACGTCTCGAGCTGTTCCAGGTCGGCCGCCGTGTAGAGGGGCTTCACCGCGATGCCTTCGGGCGTCATCCAGGTGAGGTCATCCAGGGGCCGCTCGCGCAGCTCCTTGGCGGCGAGCTTTTCCCACTCGGCGAGGGTCTTCTTCGGAAAATCGACCATGATGTTGATTATCTAACGCAAATGCCGGCTTTTGCCCATCCCGGCCCCTCCGTGGATCGGAAAGCCGCTATTCGTTGGCCAGGATCGTGTTCCGCACCAAGGGATAGATCTGGCTCGCCCAACGCCGGCCGCTGAACACGCCGTAATGGCCGACGCCCGCCTGCATATAATGTTTCTTGCGATAGGGCCGCAGGCTGGAACAGAGATCGTGGGCCGCCACGGTCTGGCCGATGGCGCAGATGTCGTCGCGCTCGCCCTCGATCGTGAACAGCGCCGTGCGCCGGATCGCCTTGGGATTGACCCGCCGGCCCTTCCAGTCGAGCTCGCCCTTGGCCAGCCGGTGCTCCTGGAACACCCATTGCACGGTCTCGAGATAGAACTCCGCCGCCATGTCGAGGACTGCGAAATATTCGTCGTAGAAGGCTTTTATGGTGGCCGCCTGCTCCACCTCGCCTTTGGCCAAGTGCTTGTAGAGATCAACCTGGGCCTTGATGTGCCGCTCGGTATTCATGCTCATGAAGGCGGTGAGCTGGACGAAGCCGGGATAGACGCGGCGCATGGCGCCGGGATAGCGCAACGGCACGCGCGCGATCAGGTTCTGCTCGAACCAGCTGATCGGCTTGCCCATCGCCAGCTCGTTCACCTTGGTCGGGCTGACGCGGGTGTCGATCGGCCCCGCCATCAAGGTCATGCTGCGCGGCTGGGCAGGATTGTCGTCCTCGGCCATCACTGCGGTCGCCGCCAGCGCCTGGACGCAGGGTTGGCACACGGCGATGACGTGAGCGCCAGGCCCCATCACCTCGAGGAACTTGATCAGGTGCTCGACATATTCGTCGAAGCCGAAGGGGCCGTTCCACAGGCCTACGTCGCGCGCATTGGCCCAGTCGGTGATGTGCACGTCGTGATCGGGCAGCAGGACCCGCACCGTATCACGCAGCAGGGTGGCGAAGTGGCCCGAAAGCGGCGCCACCAGCAACACACGCGGCTGCGGCGGGGCGCCTACCTTGGCGAAGCGCAGTAGGGTGCCGAAGGGTGTGGCAAGCACTTCCTCTTCGCGCACCGGCACGGTCCGGTTGCCGATGGTGATCTCGTCGATGCCGAAGGACGGCCGCCGATGGCTGAGCGTGGCCCGACTCATCATTTCGCAGAGCGCGCCGGCAGCCCGCCAGCTATCCTGGGTCGCGGCCCCGGAGCCGGCCAATGTCTGCCCTGTGGCCGTGGCCCAAGCGCGCATCGGCAGCATCATGTCGGCGGCAGTCTGGTAGAGCGCATACAACATGATGGCGACCGGCTCGGAAATTGCACACGCAACGCCTGTGACCCAGACTGAACCCGCCGAATCGAGAGGGTTGGCGCCCATGGCCGAGGCTTCGCTCACCGTCAGTAGCAAGAACTATTCCTCTTGGTCGCTGCGCGGCTTTCTTCTCTGCCGGATGGCCGGGCTGGACTTCGCAGAGCGGCTGGCGCCCTTCGACGATCCAGCGACACGGGCCGAGCTGTTGCTGCTGTCGCCCTCCTTTCTGGTGCCCTGCCTAGAACATGGGCAGGTAAAGGTCTGGGACACGCTGGCGATTGGTGAATATCTGAACGAGATCAAGCCCGGGGCGGGGCTGTTGCCGGCCGACCCGGTGGCGCGGGCCCATTGCCGGGCGGTCTGCGGCGAAATGCATTCGGGCTTCGCCAACCTGCGCTCGGCGCTGCCCATGAACCTCAAGACGCGCCATGAGGGCTTCAAGGTGTGGGCGGGCGCCCAGGCCGACATCGAGCGTGTCACGGCGATCTGGCGCGAGTGCCTGAAGCGCTACGGCGGCCCCTATCTCTTCGGCAAGACGCCGACCATCGCCGACGCTATGTACGCGCCGGTGTGTTCGCGCTTCGCCACCTATGACGTGAAGCTCGATCCGGTTTCGGCTGGCTACCGCGACCTGATGCTGCGGTTTCCCGCCATGCTCGAATGGACGATGGCGGCGAAGGCCGAACCGGAGGAAATGGAAGAACTCGACGTCGAATTCTAGACAATAATTCTGGACACCTGACGCGGGCGAATCTGTCCACTAATCTCCGGTCAAGAAACCGGAGGAAACCATGACCATCAGCCGCCGCGCAGCCGTCGCCGGCCTCGCCGCCCTGCCGCTCGTCCCCCCGCTGTCCAGGGCGCGCGCGCAAGCAGGCTTTCCCGGCAAGCCGCTCACCCTGATCGTGCCCTTTCCGGCGGGCGGGCCGGCCGACATCTTCGGCCGCAACCTCGCCAAGGGCATGGCCGACGCGCTCGGCCAGCCGGTCGTGGTCGAGAACAAGAGCGGCGCGGCCGGCGTCACCGGCATCGACGTCGTGGCCAAGGCCGGCACCGACGCCCACGTCATGGGCCTGATGAGCGCCAGCGCCGGCGCCATCATGCAGAGCCTGATGCCCAAGATGCCCTACGACCCGGCCAAGGACCTCGCCCCCATCATCCTGGTCGTGCGCGTGCAGGAAGTGCTGGTGGTCAACGCCAAAACCGGCATCACCGACCTCAAGGGCCTGATCGCCTACGCCAAGGCCAACCCCGGAAAAGTCACCTGCGCCTCGGCCGGCACCG
>JAUXST010000840.1 GCA_030679805.1 Reyranella sp.
GCTCGGCCAGGAAGGCCGTGGCCATCGCGACCAGTTCGCGGGCGCGGCCGTTGCCGGCCACGGTGCCGATGAAATTGCGGGTCAGGCCCTTGATGCCGGCGGCGTCGAGCACGGCCAGCAGCGCCTTGGTCTGCAGCGGGCGGCCAATCACCGGGCTCGCGATGACACGGGCGAGATCGGTGCTTTCACCGACCATCTTGCGGAATGTGCCGAGGTCCTGGGCGACCTGGTCGAGCGACTTGGCGTTATCCGCCAGGTCAAAAAGGGCGCTGGCATAGCGTCCGGCGACGCCGGTCGTGGCAGAGGTAGCGGTTGACACGTTTGAAGCCTCTCCAAGTACCGTTGCGTCCAACCGGCAAGCCATTGTTCCGGCGGGACTTTTCCCAGGAGAACGTGTCGCGCAGTATCTCGCCCCCGCCCCGGAAAAGCGCGCGTTGCTACCATGCGGTTTTCCCACGCGCAAGATTGCCAAAGGCCTGTATTACCGCGGTTTTTCAGCGCGCTATGTCACAGGAAGGAATACGGATCGACATCGACCTGCAGACGAACTGATCCGGGCAAGCCGATCCGTTCCAGCCAGCCGTGCAGCAGCGGCTGCAGCGCCGTCTCCCGCGAGGCCTTCAGCAGGAACCGCCGGCGGTGGCGACCGCGCAGCAGCGCCAGCGGCGCCGTCGACGGCCCCAGCACCGTCACCCCCGGCTGCTGCGGCGCCCGGCGGGCGAGCGCCGCGCAAACACCATCGACCGCCGCCGGATCGGGTCCGGACACGATCAGCGAGGCGAGCCGGCCATAGGGTGGCATGCCGGCGGCGGCCCGATCGGCGAGTTCCGCGCTAACGAAGCGGTCGCGATCGCCCGAAACAAGCGCCTGCATGACCGGATGCTCGGGCATGTGGGTCTGGATCAGGGCGCGGCCCGGCCGGTCCTCGCGGCCGGCGCGGCCGGCCACCTGATACAGAAGCTGGAAGGTCCGTTCCGCCGCCCGCAGGTCGCCGCCGTTCAGGCCGAGGTCCGCATCGATCACCGCAACCAGCGTCAGGTTGGGAAAGTGGTGGCCCTTGGCCGCCATTTGCGTCCCGATCAGGATGTCGATCTCGCCCGCGATCATGCGCTCGACCGCGGCCGACGCCTGCTCGCGGTTCATCAGCGAATCCGAGGTGAACAGCTCCAGCCGCGCCTCGGGGAAGAGTTCCAATGCCTCTTCGGCCAGCCGCTCGACGCCCGGACCGCAAGCGACGAACTGGTCGGCGGCGCCGCAATATTTGCAGGCATGCGCAGGTGGTTCCGTATGGCCGCAGTGATGGCAGACCAGCGTGCGACGGAAGCGGTGTTCGACCAGCCAAGCCGAGCATTGTGGGCATTCCAGCCCGTGGCCGCAGGCGCGGCAGAGGGTGAGCGGCGCATAGCCGCGGCGATTAAGGAACAGCAGCACCTGTTCGCCCGCTGCAATGGTCTGCTTCATCGCCTCGACCACCGGCGGCGACAGCCAGTGCCCCCGCGATGGTTGCTCGCGCCGGAGGTCGACCGCCGTCAGCCGCGCCAGTTGCTGGCCGCCGTGGCGTCCCGGCAGATGCAGCGCGCCGTAGCGCCCTGAGGTGACATTGACGACGCTTTCGAGCGAGGGGGTGGCCGAGGCCAGCACGATCGGCGCCGCCACCAGCCGGGCCCGCACCACCGCCATGTCACGGGCATTATAGGTGACGCCTTCGTCCTGCTTGAACGAGCCGTCGTGCTCCTCGTCGACCACGATCAGGCCCAGTGTGGCGAACGGCAAGAACAACGCCGAGCGGGCGCCCACGACGACCCCCACCCTTCCCTCGGCAATAGCGCGCCAGGTCTCTCGGCGTTCCAGGCCGGTCA
This sequence comes from Reyranella sp., assembly GCA_030679805.1. Lineage (GTDB taxonomy): Bacteria > Pseudomonadota > Alphaproteobacteria > Reyranellales > Reyranellaceae > Reyranella. The sequence goes on from JAUXST010000840.1 coordinate 1,860, forward strand.
GGCCGGAGTGCCAGGGCGCCGGCGGCGCGCCGAACCGGTCCTCGAAGCGTTTCAGCCACTGCGCCGTGAGCGCGATCTCGGGCAGCAGGACCAGCACCTGCCGGCCGGCGGCGAGCGCTGCCGCGATCGCCTCGAAATAGACCTCGGTCTTGCCCGCCCCCGGCACACCATCGAGCAGGGTCGCTGAAAAGGCGTTCGCCCCCACTTTCTCCACCAGCGCCTGCGCCGCCGCATGCTGCTCGGGCGAGAGCGTCGGGCCGGGGTGCTCACCGTCGGGCCGCGGAAAGGCCCGCCGCATCATGCGCTCGACCGCTTCCAGCAGGCCGATCTGGGCCATGGTCTTGATGACGGAGGTGCCGACGCCCGCGAGATGGGCGAGCTCCGCCACCGGCATGGCCGGCCCGTCCCTGAGGGCGTCGAGCACGCGGCGCCGGGCGGCCGTCAGTTTCAGCGCCTCATCGCCGGAAGAGCCGGCGGGCCGATAGATGATCTCTGTCTTGGGCGCCTCGAGGGCCGAGGGCACGCTCATCGCCATGCGCAGCACAGCACCGGGCGGCGCCAGCGTATAGGCGGAGACCCAATCCACGAACCGGCGTAGCGCGTCGGCCATCGGCAGCGCGGGCAGGATCTCCACAATGTCGCGCAGTTTTTCCGGCGCCACCTCGCCCAAGCCTTCGCCCCAGACGACACCGACCGTCTCGCGCTTGCCCAGTGGCACCACGACGAAGTGGCCCGGCGACACCGCCATGTTTTCCGGCACCCGGTAGTCGTAGGCGTCGGCCAGCGGCAACGGCAGCAGGACCTTCACTGTCCTGGGCACCGTCCGCGCAAGGGTGTTTTCCACCGGCCGAGGGCATGACGGGGCAGCCTCCTTGGCTTGTGGCTCCGGGAGGGAATCGCTAGAAATTGTGGTGGCGCGCACGTCCGGACCACTGGCCATTGGGGTAGTTTATATGAAGTTCTTCGTCGATACCGCCGATGTCGCCGAGATCAAGGACCTCGCAGCCTCCGGCCTGCTCGATGGCGTGACGACCAACCCCTCGCTGATCGCCAAGGCTGGCCGGCCGATGCTCGACGTCATCAAGGAGATCTGCGCCATCGTCCCGGGCCCGGTCAGCGCCGAAACGGTCGCGACCGACCACAAGACGATGCTCGAGGAGGGTCGCAAGCTCGCCAAGCTGGCCAAGAACGTCGCGGTCAAGGTCCCGCTCACGCCCGATGGCCTGAAAACCTGCAAGGTGCTCACGTCAGAAGGCACGATGGTGAACGTCACCCTGTGCTTTTCGGCCGCCCAGGCGCTGCTGGCGGCCAAGGCCGGCGCCACCTTTATCTCGCCCTTCGTCGGCCGCCTCGACGACATCGGCCAGGACGGCATGCACCTGATCGGCGAGATCATGACGATCTATCGCCAGTATCCGCACTTCAAGACCGAGGTTCTGGTGGCCTCAGTACGGCACAGCCAGCACGTGATCGCCGCCGCCAAGCTCGGCGCCCATGTCGCCACGCTGCCGCCCAACGTGCTGCGCCAGCTCTTCAAGCACGTGCTGACCGACAATGGCCTGAAAGCATTCCTCGACGACTGGGCCAAGACCGGCCAGTCGATCCTCTGACCGCAAAGGCCGGCTCATGGCGAACGACGGCACGGTCACGGCACCCGACGGGTCGGGACGGCAGGTGAAGCTGATCACCGCCGACGACGTCGTGGCCTATCTAAAGGCCCATCCGACTTTCTTCGCCGACCACGCGGAACTCGCCGAGGAACTTTCCCTGGTGCCGCGCGTACAAGGGCCGGGCGTCATCGACATGCAGCAGGCGATCCTGAAGCGCCTGCGCGGCGAGATCGACAAGCTCAAGACCGAGCGCGGCGAGATCATCGCCAATTCGAAGCAGAACCAGATCGTCCAGAACCGCATCCAGGCGGCGGTGATCAGCATCATCCAGGCCACGACCTTCGAGAAGATGATCCATGTCGTGACCCACGAGCTGCCCGAGCTGCTCGACGTCGACTTCATCACGCTCGCCATCGAGGCCAACGCCGACGCCCCCAAGCGCGTGCCGGTGCGCGGCGTCTACGTGCTGGCGCCGGGCGCCATCGACGCCGCCATCGGCCTCGACAAGCATGCCAGGCTGCGCAGCTCGATCCTCGGCGAGGACGCCTTCTTCGGCGAGGTCTCGCGCTTCGTGAAGTCCGACGTGCTGATGCGGCTCAAGGTCTCGGCCGGCTCGCCCGACGGCGTGATGTGTTTCGGCTCGCGCGAGCCCGAGGCCTTCGGCCCCGACATGTCGACCGAGCTGCTGTTCTTCCTAGCCAAGGTGCTGGAGAACACCATCCGCGCCTGGCTCGACCTGCCCGAGTGAACCGGCCGTGAGCCTCGCGGCGGCGCAGGCGGACTGGCGCGACTGGCTGAAGAGCGAACGCCGTCTCGCCACCCACACGCTGATCGCCTACGAGCACGACGTCGCGGGCTTCCTCGGTTTCATGACGACCTATCTCGGCAGCGCCCCGACGCTGGAAGCGCTGGCCAAGCTCAAGCCCGCCGAGTTCCGTGCCTGGCTGGCCGAGCGGTCGCGCCAGGGCATGGCGCGCAGCTCGACGGCGCGGGCCTTCTCCTCGGTGCGCTCCTTCTTCGGCTTCCTCGACAAGCGCGGCCTCGCCCACAACGCCAGCATCGCCACCATCCAGACGCCCAAGCTGCCGCGCTCCATCCCCAAGGCGCTCTCCGAACGCGACATGGGCGACTTGCTCGATGCCGATCCGGCCGAGAAGGAACGCGAGCCGTGGCTCGACCTGCGCGATCAGGCCGTGCTGCTGCTGCTCTATGGCGCGGGCCTGCGTATCGGCGAGGCGCTCGGCCTCACCAAGGCGACCGTCGAGGGCCTGCTCGCGGCCGGCCAGGACACGCTCTCCGTTACCGGCAAGGGCAACAAGACGCGCCTCGTGCCGCTCCTGCCCCAGGCGCTCGACGCGCTCGTGGCCTACCGCGACGCCTGCCCGTGGCTGAAGGCCGCCCGCCCCGGCGACGCCTTCTTCATGGGCGCCCGCGGCGGCGCGCTCGATCCCGCCATCGTGCAGAAGCGGGTGCGCGACATCCGCCGCCACCTGGGCCTGGCCGACAGCGTGACGCCGCATGCGCTGCGCCATTCCTTCGCCACCCACCTGCTGGGCGCCGGCGGCGACCTCCGCACCATCCAGGAACTTTTGGGTCACGCCTCACTCTCGACCACGCAGCGCTACACCGACGTCGACGCCGCGCGCCTCACCAAGGTCTACCGCGACGCCCATCCGCGGGCGAAGGTGCGGTAGAGAGCGCGACACGAGCAAACTCCCTGCCCGCGTCCCTCCCTAACTCCCACATGTTTTTTCACGGCTTGGGCAGCCGTTCGATGCCGTGTTTTCACGGCTTTCTCGCATTATTTGTGGACGCCTGAATGTAACGCGTTCTGTCCAGAAACCTGTCCAGAATCGCGTGGGCAAACCGGTCGCCCGGGCCGACGTTCGCCGTCGGCATGATTTGCTCTTTGGGTCTCGGTCGTTTGTCGAGGGCATGGTCAGGACCATGCCAGGCGCAGGCGCTCTCTGAAGAGCTTTTGGGGCACGCCGGAGGGAGTCCCGGTGGCACGGACGCCTAGGTTGTTAACCAGGCACGACAAGGAGCCATCCTACGCAAGTGAACGGGCGGCTCGGCCTCTGAAGTCAGGCCTCGTGCGATGATGGCGAATTTATAGAGCGAATCCGGCTGAAGCTGTGAATCGTCTATCGCAAATCAGCGTCGCGGATTTCGCCGGGCTGCTAGCATTGCCAGCAGCACCCGTTGATCACTGGCCCACGTTTGGAACGCTCGGCCGGCAATAGTCGTGCGTCACGTTTGCAGAGATAGAGAAGGATCGCGCCGAGGCACCGGCGATCCGGGCGAGGCTTTCGCAAGTCCCGCGATCGCCTCCGACGGTGTAAGCCCGAATGACAAGCGGAACGTCCGGGTGAGATGGGCCGTGTCGGCAAAGCCTGCGTCCATGGCAGCCGTTCTGACGAGTTCGCCCGAAGCGATTTGCCGGGCGGCGTGCCGAAGCCCCGACCATTGTTTGAACCTCCGGAAAGTCTGGCCGATCACCGCCTTGAACAGGCGCAGCGCCCCGGTTCTTTCCATCTGCAATCGGTTGGCGAGCTCGAACTGGGTCATCCTCGACATCGGATCGGACGCCAGGTCTTCGATGACGGTTGCCAGTGGCTGCGGGCAAGGAGGCGCGTCAGCGGTGAGCCGCCGGCGCAATTCGTCCTGGGCCTCTCTGTTCTGGAAGATCGCCTCGAGGGCCAGATCCCCGATGCCGCCACTCAGGCGTTCGGCGAGCGCGGCGCGGCCGGGCCATGAGACGCCGTCGAGGTACATGGCGTTGAGGCCGCTGCCCGTGCACTCGACCTTGTGCTCTATCCCCGGGCGAATGAGCACGATGTCGCCGGTCGCCTGCTCGCCACCGCCGATGACCGAGACGGAACCCCGGATGCCCGAGATCACGCACACGACGGGATTGCAGTGGGCCGCGACCCCGTCCACGTCGACCGAGAAGACCGATGTCGCGAAGGGAAGGCCGGCGGTCGGCATTTTTCGTGTATTGCCTGCACGTTTGTTCAACGCAAGGGCGATCCCAACCCATAGCCTGCTAAGCTGGCGTTGAAGGGGAAGCCCATGACAGCGGCGAGGAACAAGGACAACTACCTGAAGGCCAAGGCTGCCTTCAACGACAAGGACCTCGACCGCTGCATGAGCTACTACGCGCCCGATCACCAGATCAGATCGCGCGATGTGGGGCCGGGACGCGAGCATATCCGGCAGTCCCTGGCATCGACGCGCCTAAGCTGGCCCGACCTGAAAATCGTCGTCGAGCACGCCGTTGCCGAAGACGACTGGGTCATGGGCCACTGCACGACGATCGCCACCCATTCGCAGCCTGTCATGGGGGTGGCGCCCACCAACCGCCGGATCCAGGCGTCCTTCTGGGATCTGCACCGCTTCAATGCTGAGGGTCAGATCGTCGAAACCTGGAACCTGACGGACAGCCTCGCCATCATGCAGCAGCTGGGGCTTGTCCCGTCAGGCCGTTGAGGCGCTGCACCAGGCTTCATGGAACGACGCCCGCTCGAAGAGATTTCCGGAAGACGATCTGCCCATCGTCCTGACGGCCGGTCTCCTCCCATCCATTGGCGCGATAGAAGCGCTCGGCCCGCGTGCCGGCCCCGGTCGTGAGCGTCGCCGCCGAAAAGCCCGCGGCGCGCAGGTCTTCGCAGGCCCGCGGCAGCAGCGCGTGGGCGATGCCGCGGCCTTCGTAGTCGGGATGGATGAACAGGCCGAAGATCGTGCCGTCGCGCGGATCGGCCACGGCAAAGCCCTGCACGGCACCGCCCTGCTCCCAGACCCAGAAGGCCCCGTGCTCGAAGATCCAGTCGGCGGTCGTGTCGACCTTGGCCACGGAAGCCTGGCTCAGGCGGTTTTCCCGGACGGCGAGGCGTACTTCGGAGATACGGGGACGGTCGGCGAGGGTCGCTTTGCGAATCATGGAAAGAGTCCGATGCAACGGTTATGGGCGATGATACCCTAGATCAAGGCGCGGACTCATGGACTCGTGGCTGGGCCTCGTGACGGGGAAGAAGCTCATCGTGACAGTTTCACGCCGTTCCATCCGATGAAGCAGACGCTGCGACTCACCGCAGCCTGCATGGTGCTCGCTGCTGCCCTGTCACCGCCGACGCTGGTGCGCGCCGAGCCACAGAGCGGGCCGGCCAGTGCCGCAAGCAAAGAGAAGCCGCGTCCCTCCATCGCCGACATCTGCAGCACGCTGGCGCAGGCGGCGGCCGACAACGGGCTGCCCGAGGACTTCTTCACGCGCCTCATCTGGCAGGAGAGCCGCTTCAATCCATCGGCCGTCAGCCCGGCCGGCGCACAGGGCATCGCGCAGTTCATGCCTGGAACCGCGGCGATGCGTGGGCTCACCAACGCCTTCGAGCCGCTGCAGGCGCTGCGCGAGTCGGCGAGCTATCTGCGCGAACTGCGCACGACATTCCGCGGCAATCTGGGCTTCGCCGCGGCCGCCTACAATGCCGGCCCCGGCCAGGTCGAGGCCTGGCGCGCCGGCCGCAGCGCCCTTCCGGGCGAGACACAGGCCTATGTCCGCATCGTCACGGGCCACAGCGCGGAGGCCTGGGCGGTGCAACCGCCGCCGCAGCTGGTGTCCTCGAACACGTCGCCCTCGAACACGTCGACAGGTGCGCGATGCATCGAACTCGCCAAGCTGATGATCGACAGTCCGCGCCATCGACGCGACCTCACGTCCGACCCGGCGTGGGGACCGTGGGGGGTCCAGCTTGCCGGCAACTGGTCCGAAGGGCGTGTCCTCGCCCACTACGAGCGGCTGCGGCGCAAGCATGAAGCCGTTCTGGGCGACCGGCTGCCGCTGATTCTGACGGCACGCCGGAATGACCTCCCAACCTACGCCGTCCGGGTCTCGGAAAAAAGCCGGGCGGACGCGGACGCGCTGTGTGCGAAGCTGCGGGCCACCGGCGGCGCCTGTGTCGTTTTCCGCAACCCGCGTGACTAGAGGTCGCTTTGACCGTCTAGACGACCGGCATCCTTGCCCGATCGTTTGTGACCGCTGTCCCCCTGCGGCTTGATCGTGCGGCTATGGAGTTCGTCGGCGGGCACCGTCGCCGCGATTCATCCCGCCATTTCTTGCAGTTCCCCCGCAAATAGTGCGTAATGCCAGCGCGGAGAGAAATCATGACATTTGCACCGGTCAACAATTCAACCTTTCTGCAATTCGCCGGCTACGGGATCGCCGACCAGAATCAGACGGTCGAGGCCGCCTACGGCATCACCGATGCGCAGCCATTCCCGGGCACCACCTACGGCATCAACGTCGCGCTGGTGCTGCCGCGCGCCAACGATCCCACGGCCATGCTGGCGGGCGACTGGGCCAGCCGCCAGGCCGCTCTGCGGACGCTGAACGACACCAATTCCCTGTGGACCACCTATGGGGCCGATCAGACCCAGTTCAACACCGCCGTCACCTTCCTGAAGCAGACGCTCGGCCTGACGGTGCTCGACAGCGCCAACAGCAACTACATCACCTCCGCCGAGTCGCGCACGATCTGGGTCGCGCTCGACACGAAGGCCGACGCCGAGGCGCTCTTCGGCATGAACCTGGAATATTCCAGCAGCCAGGATCTCCGGTTCTGGAACGGTTCGCTGTCGCTGCCCACGGAGCTCACGGTCGCGGGCCTGTGGTTCGATGAGTCGACCGTCCCCAATCCCTCCAACATGGCGCCCGGCATCTCGGTGAATCTCCCGGCGGGACCGCAAAGCATCGGCAGCACCGGGGAAGGGCCGAGCATCGATCCGCAGGACATCGCCAGCCTCTACAACTATCCGCTGGACGGCGCCGCCTACCAGACCGCGACGATCGGCTTGATCGAGCCGGCCGTCGGGACCTACCTGGCAGGCGATCCGACGGGCACCCAATTCCAGACCCGACTGACGCAGTTTCTCACCGGCGTCCAGACGAGCGGCACCGGCACCGTCTATGTCCAGGGCGTCAACGGACAAGAAGGACCATCGAGCGAGCGCTCCCTCGACATCGGCATCGTGGCCGCCATCAACCCGAACAGCAACCTCGCCCTCTACAACGGGTCGGGCGATGTCGACGCCACCGGCAACGCCCAGTCGACGACCTTCACCGCCATCCAGAGCGCGATCTGGGGCACGGCCACCAATCCGCCGACCAATAGCCAGACGGCCGGCACGCCGCCGGTCACCACCAATTCGTGGGGCGATGCCCAGGCCATGGCGCCGGGCTCGCCCTTCTACGAGGCCTATTGGCAACTCTACATCGATGCCGCGCTGATGAACCAGACCACCCTGATCGCGCTAGGCGACGGCGGCTCGGGCAACGAGACGGCCAACGGGATCGCGAACGTCGAAACCAACATCACCAACCCCTACAACATCCTCGTCAGTGGCTCATCGCTGTCCCGGATCGGCGAGGCCGCGCTCGACCCGACGCTCAATGCCGGACCGACCTCCCTCTACCAGCTGGCGCTGGCGGGCGATCCGCAGACGATCTGGACGCTCGTGAGCGGCGGTCTCTCGTCCATGCCGAACGTCGCCAACACCGACGACTGGCTGGTGGAAACGGTCTGGAACGACTACGAGACCACGAACAATCAGGAGTTCGTCAGCGGCTACGCCGCAAATCACACCGGCGCCGGCGGTGTCGATACGACCCAGCCGACGCCATCCTACCAGGTCGACTTCGGCCTGACGTCGGCCGCCAACGGTGGCCTCGCCCTCGCCGGACGCGGCCTGCCCGACGTGGCGGCACCGGCCGGCGGCAACCTCTACTACGTGACACCCGGCACCGACATGACGGGGCGACAGGAAGGAAGCGGAACGAGCGCGGCCACGCCCTTCTGGGCAAGCCTGATCACGCAGATCAACTACGTCTTCAACGACCAGGGCCTGCCCAACCTCGGCTACATGACCGACCTGCTGTACCTCGCCGCGGCCGTTGCGCCGGGCTCCTTCAACGACATCTCGATGGGCAACAACACCTCGTCCTACACGATGGGCGGGTCGCACTACGGCGGCATCAATCCGACTGGCTACGGCTACGAGGCCGGCGCCGGCTACGACCTGACCTCAGGCCTGGGCTCGGCGAATGGCCTGGTGCTGGCGCGGACCCTGTCGGCGATCGCCCATGCGCAGACCTTCTCGGCGGCGCCGGCCGTGATGAACACCGTCGACGACGACACCGGAACCAGCACGGTGGCCCAGACCCTGCTGGTGCAGAGCAATTACCACAGCGCCGCCGACGTGCTTGTACAGGTCGACGGAACGGCCGCCGTGGAGATGGACGGCAACAGCACCTACGGCTGGACCAGCCAGCTGGCCGGCCAGGTGGTGCAGGGCGACAATTTCGACAGCGCCCTCGTGAGCCTGTTCGACGGCGAGGCCAAGTCTGTTCCCTACGAGATCAGTGTGCTGGCCGGCGCCACATTGGGCGTCTCGGCCGACGGTCAGGCGCTCGAGTTCTACCAGCAGCTCCTGACCAACGACTACGGCTTCATCCAGCTCGGCGACTCACAGGGCGGCATCACACTGGCGCGCCCTGTGGCCATCGCCCAGACGGCCGGCGGCGCCTCGGACCAGGAGGCGGTCGTGCGGATCCGGCAGAATGGCGGTGATGACGCGCGGCTCGAGATCTACAAGGTTGATGATCTCAACGGCACCATCAACGGGGTGGCGCCGGGCCAGGCAGGCTACGCGGCGGCGGCGGCGGCGCGCGACTACCAGCTCTCGGGAGGCGGTACGGTGATCGACGGCCCCGGCTGGGGCAACTTCACCCAGATCGAGATCACGGGTGTGGACCAGGGCGATATCCTGGCGCTGAAGTACACCAACATGACCACGAACGACATCTACTGGGCCTTCTCCCAGGGCAACGCCAGCAACGTGACGGCGATCTACAACTACGGGCTGAACACCTGGGGCTTCGAGGACCGGCCGCTCACCGGTGACCACGACTTCCAGGACCTCATCGTCCAGTTCGACTTCACGAGCACCGCAGGTCAGGGGTTGTTGGTCACCTGAGTGCGACCTCCACCATTTGACGCTCTATTCGGCTGCCGCTGGTCCTGAACGCGCCGGAATGACCTTTCGACGTTCGACGTCCGGGTCTCGGAAAAAAAGCCGGACGAACGCGGATACGCTGTGCGCGAAGCTGCGGGCCGGCGGCGGTGCTTGTGTCGTTTTCCGTAACCCGCGCGACTAGCGAACGGCCTCGTAGACGACGTGCAGCGCCCCGCCCGTCCGGGACTCGCATTTGACCAGTCGCAGCCCGACGCCGGGCGTGCCCTGCGGAAACAGCGGGATGCCGTCGCCCAGCACCAGCGGCAGTATCGCCATCTCCAGCACGTCGAGCTTGCCAGCCGCCATCATGCCGCGGATCACCTGCCCACCGCCTTCGATCCAGACCCGCTTACAGCCCCTGCCCTCCAGCTCGGCGGCGATCGCGGCGAAGTCGGCCGGCCGCGCCTCGACACCGGGCGGTGGATCGGCAAGCGACCGACTGGTCACCACCAGTGCGGGCTTGCCGGGATGTGGCCACTCGCCCAGGCCGCGCGTGGTCTCGTAGGTCGCGCGGCCCATCACGATGGCATCGACCTCCGCCAGGAAAGCTTCCAGGCCGAACTCCTGCGGCGGGTAGCCCTCCAGCCAATCGAACGAACCGTCGGGCCGCGCGATCTTGCCGTCGAGCGACACGGCGATGTGGCAGTGCCAGATCGTCTTCGGCATTGATGTGCTCACTATCGCGCGCCGCCGAGATTGCGCTTCATCTGATCGTTGAGACTCTTGAATCCCTCGACGAGCCGGTCGCAGGCGGGCTTGGGCGCCTCGCAAAGCACGCTCATGTCGATGTCGAAGCTGCCGTCTCGCTGACCGACAGTACGTTTGACGGCGGTGGGGTAAGCTTCATGGCCAGCTGGCGCGAACGACCACATCACCGGCATTTTCTTGACTATCAGCCAGCCCTGTTGCTCCGACGCTTTTGCGCCAGGCAGCGCCGTTACCGCATTTCGAGCTTCGGCGACCGACTTGTAGCCGACGCCGCTTTGCGCACCAGCCTCGACAGCCGCGAGCAAAGCCGTTGCCGACAGAAGGGTCGCGCGAATAAACAAGGAGAACCTCACGGAGTGACTGGCCTCAATGCCAGGACGCGTGCACCGCCGCAGCAGCCGGGCTTGCTGCGATGGCCGACGCTACCGGATTCAATCGACTTTGAGAGCTTCCAGCCGAACGCCCCGCCCACCCCGAATGCTGGCGCGCGCCTGACGAACCCGCTGGAGGAAGCGCGGATCCTTCTCCAGGCGATAGTCGAACCAGTCGTCTTCCGAGGCGAATCCGATCAGCACGCCAGCCGGCTTGCCGTGCCGAGTGATGACGATATCGCCCTTCTCCGCTTCCCGGAGATAGCGCGACAGGTCGTCTTTGACCTCGGAAAGGGCCGCTTCCTTCATGACCGTTCTGCGAACTGACTTAGCCATCTGTCGGCCTCCTTCTTGGCGACGATTGCGAGAATTTCCACGGTCGAAACGCCCACATCGTAGAATACGCGGATCTCATCGACGCGAAGCCGGTATTGCGGCCTCTCGAGGCCCCGCAAACGCTTGATGCGGCTGCGACTGAGCTTGGCCGGTTGATGCCGCAAATGCGCCTCGAACGCGTCGCGTACCGACGATCTCGTCGAAGCCGGTAGTCGCCGCAGGTCGTCGACCGCCTCGGGCGCAAGCACGATCTCGTAGCGCATTCTGGCTAGATGATAGCCAGAATTCACGACACTGGAAATGGCAATCTAGCGACCGAGCGCCTTCGCCAGGAACGCCTGCACGTCGACCACGAACGCCTTCCATGCCAGCTCGTTGGCACCGTAGTGCGCGCCGCAGCAGCCGCCGAGCTTGCTGCGGTTGCCGACGCCGTCGAGATAGCGCACCGGCAGGCCCAGCGCATCGAAGCTGTGGTGTGCGCCTTCGTAGATGCGCGTTTCGATCAGGTCGCGGCCCTTGGTCACGCGATCGATCACGGCGCGGCACTGTGCGGGCGGTGTCCAGTCGTCGAGTGCGCCCATTGCGAACAACGTCGGCTGGCGCACCGCGAGTTTTAGGCCCAGCGCATCGGCCAGCGCGCAATCGGGATAGACGAGGACGGCCGCACGAACCGTTGAAGAGCCGGGCGCTGGCGTCGCCTCATCGGGCTTGCCCGACAGCGCGCGCAGCAGGGCGACGCCACCGCCGTAGGAATAGCCCATATAGGCGAGCCGCCTGGGATCGACGAAGCTCTGGGCACCCAGCCAGGCGAGGGCCGCATCGATGTCGCGCGCTCGCGCTTCGGCTTGCGCCTGCGTCGGCCAGTTGCGCCCGCACACGTCCTTGAGACCGCGCGCGGAAAAACTGTCGACGTCGAGCGCCGCATAACCCCACGACGCGAGAAGCCCGGCCATGCGCGCGGTGTTCTGCCCCGGTCCGCCGCAGCCATGGAAGATCGCGACGGCCGCGACGCGGCCGGTCGTCGAGGCCGGCTTGTAGAGTTGAGCCGTGAGCTGGACGGTGCGGCCGCCCTGCTCGACCGGCACGCGCACGTTCTGCTGCGCCCAGACAGGTGCGACCCAGCCGGGCGCGGTCCAGAGCATCACCAGAAGAAGCCAGCGCAGCCTCATGCATCTCCTTTATCCATGCCAATTCGATCTCGACCAATTCGGTCTCGAGCGGACCGATCATGACATCATTCGAACACCGGAATTAGGTGTAGGGTGCGGGAGCGAAGCCGGCCACAGGCCGCCATCGCGTAACAGGTCCGCGCTGAAAGCCAAGGCCGCACGAGCAAAGCTTCCCGCCCACGCTATTGCCCGATCCTGTTCCCGCCCCGGCCATCGTCCGGTTCAGCCGCGGATCACTTTCGAGGAGAGCCCCATGGAAACGCCCGCCATCCCGGCTGCCGATGTCCCAGCCATCCACCTCCCAGCCGTCCACCTCAGTGTCCATCTCCGGACCGCCTGACGACGAAGTCCGGCGTCTGGGGCCTGATCCTGCCCGAGCAACCGCATTGGGTGGAGCCGATCGGCGCGATGCGGATGCAGGTCCATTTCTACGACCGGCGCCCGGACGACCTCAGCGCCCATCACAGAGGCACCGCCCCCAAGGCCGCGCCGGCGGCCATCACGGCATAGCCCAGCGGCCCGGGGTGCGGCCGGCTGGCACCGGCCATGTTCAGTGGGTCTGCAATTAACAGGCGCAAGGTGGGAACTATTCTCTCAACAACACCTTGAGGTAACATGGGCTTTGTACGTTTGGCCTGGTCATCCAGGGAGACTTGCATGGCGGCGCGGCGCCTCGACAAGACGGCCGGGGCCTCCTGGTCGATGGAGGACATCCCCTACCACAAGCTCGCGCACGAGCTCGTTCGCGACGACCGGCAGTTGTTCTACATCGTGGCGTCGGCGTCCTTCATCGAGAGCGCCTCGGACATCTACACCGACAACCTGGTCGCATTCTTCCACGACGATGAGGAAATCGTCACGTGGCTGAAGCAACACTGGGAGATCGAGGAACTGCAGCACGGCGCGGCGCTGAAGCGCTACGTCCAGACCGCGTGGCCGGACTTCGACTGGGAGGCCGCCTACCGGACCTTCCTTGCCGAATACCTGCCGTTCTGCGTGGTCGACCGGCTGGCCGGCACGCGGGCGCTCGAGATGGCGGCACGGTGCGTCGTGGAGACCGGCACCGCCGCCTTCTACCGCATGCTCTCGGAACTGACCGAGGAGCCGGTGCTGCGAGAGCTTGCCGCCCGGATCAGCGCCGACGAGGTCCGCCACTACAAGCATTTCTACCGCGGGTTCCGGCGCTACCGCGCGCTCGAGCAGCCGAGCCGGCTCGCCGTGGCACGCACGCTGTGGAGCAGGGCCGCCGAAGTCGAATCCGAGGATGCGCTCTCTGCCTACAAGGCGATCTTCCTCGGCCTCAATCCAGGTGCTGCGTTCCAGAGGAGCGACTACGAGACCTATCGTACCGCTTCCCTGAAGCTCGCGAAGCCGCACATTCCCCACGAAATGGCGATCAAGATGCTGCTGAAGCCGCTCGAGTTCCACGCCGTGGTTGGACGCGCCGTGGTGCCCGCCGCCACCTCGGCCTCACGTTTCTTCCTGCAGCGGTACGCGGCGCAGGTCTGAGCGTTGAGTGGCGAGAGTCGTGGGTCCAGCGACTTACCGCCTCCGCGCCCACCACAGGCACACCGGCCCCAGCGCCGCGCCGGCCGACATCGCCGCAAAGGCCAGCGCCCAAGCATGCGGCTGGCTCACTCCGCCCGCCAGGTCGAGCGCCACGCCGATCAGCCAGCCGCCGGCTGCGGTGAAGGCGAAGCCTACCGTCGAATGCACCGCCATGCTGGCGCCGCGGAACCTGGGATCGGCAGCGGCAGCCATGCCCGAGGTCAGCGCGCCTGAATCGCCCGGCACGGTAAAGGCGTAGACGAACATCAAGATCAACGTCAGCCACGGCGAGAGGCCGGCGGTGAAACCGATGGCGAGCCCGACAGCGGCGGAGAGCAGCATCACCAGGGTGATGGCGCGATGGCGGCCGAGCTTCAGCGCCAGCTCGTTGCCCAGGATGCTGGCCGGCATGGCGAGGGCGGTGAAGAGCGCGCTCACCGCCACGGCGCCGAGCGGCGCGCCGCCGCTTGCGGCGACAAAGCCCCAGAAGGCGACCAGCCAAGTGCGCACGCCATAGAGTTCGAAGCAGTGCCAGCCATAGGCGAAGGAGTAGCCGAGCGCCGTGCGGTTGCGCAGTGCCGGCGCGAGATGGAGCAGCGGGCCATCGCGAGACGCTGGAGTCACCGGCGTCAGAGACCAGGCGACGAAGGTCATGATGAGCGGCGGCAGGCCGGTCAGGATGAAGGCCCAGCGCCAGCCGAAGGCCTCGGCGATGAGCTGGCAGGCCAGAAAGGAGAGGCCGACGCCAAAGGAGAAGGCCGAGGTGTAAAAGGTGAGGCTGCGCGAACTCTCGCCGGGATCGAGCCGGTCGGAGAGCGCCTTGAGGCCGGGCATGTAGGCGCCGGCGAAGCCCAGTCCCGTCAGGCCCCACAGCAGCATCGCCGAGACCATGCCCTGGGCAAACAGGCCGAAGCCGACCGTGCCGGCCGCGTTCAGCAGCGAGCCCAGGATGAGGATCCGGCGGGCATCGATACGGTCGGTGAGCGTGGTGAGGACGGGGGCCGCCAGCATGTAACCGATGGCATAGGCGCTCGCCATCAGCCCCGCCTCGGCGTAGCTCAGCCCCCATTCGGGGATGAGGAACGCCGGCATGGTCGACGGCACGGCGACATGCGGCAGCAACCCGCCGACCTGCCCCGCCGCCATGGCGAGGACGAGACCCTTCCCCCGGAGATTCATTGACGGGCAGTGTAGCACTGCCAGCGATCAAGCAATGACCTCATCCTGAGTCGGGGCGGGGATTACCCCCGCCCCGACTCAGGATGAGGTTATTACCTCAGGGCGTCGCGCGGGCGCTCGCGCCGAAGGTCGGGACGCCCTGGGTGCGGTCCTCGAGCGCCTCGGCGCCTTCGGTCGGCAGGGGCTTCACCCAGTTCAGCGCGGCGTTGATGTCGCCCTGCCAGATTTCCTTCGGCAGGTCGTAGACGAATTCGACGCCGTAGCCGTTGGGATCGTGGATGTAGAGACTGTGGGTCATGCCGTGCTCGACACGGCGGTCGAACTTCACGCCCTTGTTCTGCAGGTAGGTGAGATGAGCCAGCCAAGCCTCGCGGCTCGGCATGGTGATGGCGATGTGGTTCACCGCGACCGGCATGCCGAACATCGCCCAGTCCTTGGGCGGCGCCGGCAGGTCGCGGTTCTCGACCAGGGCGACATCGTGATGGTGGCTCGTGCCGTCCTCGCGGACGCCCGAATAGAAGCGCATTTTGGGCGGGTTGGGACGCGTTTCGGTCGGCGTCAGTTCGCCCACCTGCTTGAAGCCCACGATCTCCGTCCAGAAGCGGTGCGACTCCTCGAGGTCGCGGACGTTCAGCACGAGGTGGTTGATGCCGCGCGGTGTGACCGGCTTGTCCATGGCGTTTCCTCCTTACGGTTGGGAAATTATAGCGCCAAACGAGGCCTCGACGCACCGGGGGGCGGCTTTTTTCGGCGGGGGCGGGAATAATCGCCCCGCCCCGGCGTCTCTCCCCTGCAAACAACACCTGCATGGGAGATTTTTATGCTGAAATCGATGCTTTCCACCGCCGCCCTGCTCGCCGCCTTCACCGCTGGCAGTGCCTTCGCCGCCGACCCCGCCTCCGCGACCCCGCCCATGAACAAGGGCGGAATGTTCGTGACGGCCAGCGGCATGACGCTCTACACCTTCGACAAGGACGCCACCCCGGGCAAGTCGGTGTGCAACGGCCCCTGCGCCACCAACTGGCCACCCGCCGTCGCCGCCGATGGCGCCAAGGCCGCGGGCGACTGGACGATCATCACCCGCGACGACGGGCTGAAGCAGTGGGCCTACAAGGGCAAGCCGGTCTACGCCTTCATCAAGGATACCAAGGCCGGCGACAAGGCCGGCGACGGCTTCCTGAACGGCGCCTGGCATATCGCCAAGTAGTTCAATCTCGGTTCTCCTCCCCCGCGTCGCGGGGGAGGAGTAAAGGAAATGAATGGCCGACGCGGACGCCCTGCTCGAACCGCTGATCCCGGCGCTGCGCCGCTATGCCTACGCGCTGTTGCGCGATCACGACGCCGCCGACGATCTGGTGCAGGACACGCTGGAGCGCGCGCTGTCGCGCTGGCGGCTCAGGCGGCCGGACGGCGACCTGCGCGCCTGGCTGTTCACCATCCAGCGCAACCTGTTCGTCAACGCCTGGCGGCAGCGCCAGCGCCAAGGTCCGCATGCCGCCCTCGACGATGTCGCAATGCCCGGCACCGCCGCGTCACAAGAGGCAGGGCTCGAAGTCCAGGACGTGCTGGCCGCCCTCGACCAGCTGCCCGAGGAGCAGAAATCGCTTCTGCTGCTGATCGGCGTGGAAGATTTCTCGTACGACGACGCGGCGCGCATCCTGGGCGTGCCGATGGGCACGGTGATGTCGAGACTGTCGCGCGGCCGGCAAAAGCTGCGCTCGATTTTGGAGACGGGGCGCGCCACGCTGCTTCGGAGAGTGAAATGATCGGCGAAGACGACCTGCAGGCCTTCATCGACGACCGCCTCGACGCCTCCCGCCGCGCGGCGGTGGAGGCCCATCTCGACGCGCACCCCGAGATTCGCGAGCGCGTCACGGCCGAGCGCCGCCAGCGTGCGATGCTGCGCGGCCAGCTCGCGGCCAAGTTCGCCGAGCCTATTCCGGCCCGTCTCAGGATTGCAAACATCCGCGCGGCGCGGCGTGGGATTTGGGGAAGCGGGAACTGGACCGGCCAGGTACGCCTGGCTGCCGCGGCGCTCGTGATCTTCGTCGTGGGTGCGGCCGGCGGCTGGTTCGCCAACGGCCTCGCACCCGCATCGTCGCCCGTGGCGCCGACCACCAGCGTGGCCCAGGGCGCGACCGCGGCCTACCGCACCTTCGTGGTCGAAGTCGCCCATCCGGTCGAGGTGAGTGCCGCCCAGGAGGCGCACCTGCTGCAGTGGTTGTCCAAGAGACTCGGCCGGCCGCTGGCGGCGCCCGATCTGTCGCACTTCGGCTACCGCCTGATGGGCGGGCGGCTGCTGCCGGCGGGCGACGCCGCCGCGGCCCAGCTCATGTACGACGACGCGAGCGGCCGGCGCCTTACGGTCTATGTCCGAGCGGCGTCGGGCACGGAGACGGCGTTCCGCTTCCAGCAGGAGGGCGATGCCGCGACCTTCGCCTGGATCGACCGAGGCTTCGGCTTTGCCGTGACAGGGATGGCCAGCCGCGACGAGCTGCTGCCGATCGCCGAGGCGGTCTATCACGGGCTCGCCGGCAAAAGCTGACGGACTCGCACCGACGTCACTTCCACGGATCCGTCAGATCCTCGAATTCCTTGAGGTGACTCGGCGCCCATTTGTGATCGCGGGCGCGAACGATCCAGCGGTTGAGAAACGGCCAGCGCCGGCGCGCCGCCTTCACCCAGACGCGGCCGGCCTCGAACTCGGTCGCGAGCAGGTAGAGGCCGAGCACGAAAAAGATCCAGCCCTGCAGGATCGGCAGCAGGCCGCCCACCACCGACATCACGAGGCAGGCCACGATCGCCAGTGCCATCAGCGGCTTGCGCATCCGATGCCTACAGATGGATCGGTTTTTCCCAGGCCGCGAGGGCCGCTTCCTTGAGGGCCTCATTGACCGTCGGGTGGGCGTGGCAGACGCGGCCGATGTCCTCGGCCGAGGCGGCGAACTCCATGGCGAGGGCGGCCTCGGCGATCATGGTGCCGGCCTCGGCACCGAAGATGTGCACGCCCAGCACGCGGTCTGTCGTCTTGTCGGCCAGTACCTTCACGAACCCCTCCGTGGCGCCATTCGCGCGGCTGCGCGGATCGGCGGAGAAAGGATACTTGCCGATCTTGTAGGCAACGCCCGCGGCCTTGAGTTGTTCCTCGGTCTTGCCGACCCAGGCCACCTCGGGCTGGGTGTAGACGACCGACGGTACGAGATCCCAGTTCACATGGCCCTTCTGGCCAGCCAGCGTTTCCACGCAGGCGATGCCGTCCTCGCTCGCCTTGTGGGCCAGCATCGGCCCGTCGATCACGTCGCCGATGGCATAGATGCCAGGCACGGAGGTCTGGAAGTGCGCGTCGACGGCAATGCGGCCGCGCTCGGTGAGTTTTACACCCACCTTGTCGAGGCCGAGGCCCGCCACGTAGGGACGCCGCCCGATCGCCACCAGCACGACGTCAGCCTGCAGCGTCTCGGCCGCGCCGCCCTTCGACGGCTCGACCGTGAGCGTGACACCGGCGCCGGTAGTCTCGGCCTTGGCCACCTTCGAGCCGAGCTTGAACTTCAGGCCCTGCTTGGCGAGCGCACGCTGAAGGAATTTGGTGATCTCGTCGTCGATGCCCGGCGTGATGCGATCGAGGAATTCGACCACGGTCACGTCGCTGCCCAGACGCCGCCACACCGAGCCCAGTTCCAGGCCGATGATTCCGGCCCCGACCACGATCAGGCGTTTCGGCACTTCGCCGAGTTCCAGCGCGCCGGTCGAGGACACGACCTTCTTCTCGTCGATGACGACACCGGGCAGCGGCGTCACTTCCGAGCCCGCGGCGATCAGGATGTTCCTGGCCGTGGCCGTATCCTTCGCAACGCCATCGGGGCCGAGCACGGAAACCTTGCCGGCGGCTTCTATGCGGCCCGCGCCCTGCAGCCAGGTGATCTTGTTCTTCTTGAACAGGAACTCGATGCCCTTGGTGGTGGCGCCCACCACCTCGCCCTTGCGCTTCATCATCTGCGCGAAGTCGAGCCTCGGGGCCTCCAGTACAATGCCATGCACGGCAAGGTCGTGGCCCGCCTCCTCGAAGAGATGCGACGACTGCAGCAGCGCCTTGGACGGAATGCAGCCGACATTGAGGCAGGTGCCGCCGAGCGTCGCGTTTTTCTCGACAACCGCCACCTTCATGCCGAGCTGGGCGGCGCGGATTGCCGCCACGTAACCGCCGGGTCCGGCGCCGATCACGACGAGGTCGAATGTCTCATTCGCCATGACGCTGTCCTCACACGCCCAACAACAGCCGTTCGGGATCCTCGATGCATTCCTTGACCCGCACCAGGAACAGCACGGCCTCGCGGCCGTCGATGATGCGATGGTCGTACGACATGGCGAGATACATCATCGGCCGCGCCTTGATCTCTCCGCCCACCACCATGGGACGCTGCTGGATCTTGTGCATCCCGAGGATGCCGGACTGCGGCGGATTGAGAATCGGCGTCGACATCAGCGAGCCGTAGACGCCGCCGTTGGAGATGGTGAAGGTGCCGCCCGTCAGGTCGGCGACCGAGAGCTTGCCGTCGCGCGCCTTGCGGCCGAGTTCGCCGATGCCCTTCTCGATGCCGGCGAAGTCGAGCACGTCGGCGTCGCGCAGCACCGGCACCACCAGGCCCTGCGGCGTGCCGACGGCGACGCCGATGTCGTAATAGTTCTTGTAGACCAGCTCGTCGCCCTCGATCTCGGCATTGACCGACGGCAGTTCCTTCAGGCCGGCGATGCAGGCCTTGACGAAGAACGACATGAAGCCCAGCCGCGCGCCGTGCTTCTTCTCGAAATCCTCCTTCAGCCGCTCGCGCAGCGCCATGACGTTGGTCATGTCCACCTCGTTGAAGGTGGTGAGCATGGCCGCGGTGTTCTGCGCCTCCTTGAGGCGATTGGCGATGGTGCGGCGCAGGCGCGTCATGCGCACCCGCTCCTCGCGGTCGCCGCGCGTGCGCGGGCCGGCGGGAACGGCGGGCTTGGCGGCGGGCGCGCTCGGCGCCGGGACGGAGGCGAGGGCTGCCAGCACGTCTTCCTTGGTGGCGCGGCCGTCCTTGCCGGTGGGCTGGATGGCGGCGGCCGGGACGTTCTTCTCCTCGGCGAGCTTGCGTGCCGCCGGACCCGAGGCGGCGAGGTTGGCGCCTGGCGGAGCGGCGGCGGGTACCGGTGCTGCGGCTAGCGGCGGCGGCGGTGCTTTCGGGGCGGCCGGCGGCATAGCAGCAGCAGGCTTCGGCGCAGCAGCGGCGGCCCCCGCAGCTCCTGCTTCGATATGGCAGAGCACGGCGCCCACCTGGATGGTGGCGCCTTCCTCCACAGCGAGATCGGCGATGCTGCCGGCCACCGATGCGTTCACCTCGACCGTGACCTTGTCGGTTTCGAGTTCGCACAGTGGCTGATCGATCGCCACCGCATCGCCCACCTTCACCAGCCACTTGGCGACCGTCGCCTCGGTGACCGATTCACCCAGCGCCGGAACCTTGATCTCGACGGACATGACTTAAAACCCCTTCTCTACCCGCGCTCAACCAACCGTGAGAGCGCGGTCGACCAGATCGGCCTGTTCCTTGAGATGCGTGCGGGCCGAACCCGTCGCCGGCGACGCCGCCTCGGCCCGCCCGATATAGACCGGGCGCTTGGCCTTCACGTTGGCGCCCGAGAGAGCGCGCTCGATGCGGCGATCGATGAAATGCCAGGCGCCCATGTTCTCGGGTTCCTCCTGGCACCACACCACCTCGGCATTGGGATATTGCGCGAGGCGCACGCCGAGGCGGCTGAACGGGAACGGATAGAGCTGCTCGATGCGCACGATGGCGATGTCGTCGATCTTGCGCTTGCGGCGCTCGGCCACGAGATCGAAGTAAACCTTGCCTGAGCACAGCACGACACGGCGGACATTGGCTGCCTCGGTGAGCTGGTCGGTCTCGGCCAGGATGCGCCGGAACGACGAGCCCGGGCCGAAATCGGTCAACGTCGACACGCACTCCTTGTGGCGCAGCAGCGACTTCGGCGTCATGACGATCAACGGCTTGCGGAACGAGCGGCGCATCTGGCGGCGCAGCGCATGGAAATAGTTGGCCGGCGTCGTCGGATTGACCACCTGCCAGTTGTCCTCGGCCGAGAGCTGGAGGTAGCGCTCGAGCCGGGCCGAACTGTGCTCCGGCCCCTGCCCCTCGTAGCCGTGCGGTAGCAACATGACGAGACCGTTCATGCGCAGCCACTTGCTCTCGCCGGAGCAGATGAACTGGTCGATGATGACCTGCGCGCCGTTGGCGAAATCGCCGAACTGCGCCTCCCACAGCACGAGCGCGTTGGGCTCGGCCGACGAATAGCCGTACTCGAAGCCCAGCACGCCGGCCTCGTTCAGCGGGCTGTCGATGATCTCGATATGCGCCTGGTCGGGCGCCACGTTGTTGAGCGGGATATATTTCGTCTCGGTGGTCTGGTCGACCAGCACCGAATGGCGTTGCGAGAAGGTGCCGCGGCCGGAATCCTGGCCGCTGAGACGCACCGGCGTGCCTTCAGCCAGCAGCGTCCCCCAGGCCAGCGCCTCGCCGGTCGCCCAGTCGATGTCGCGGCCGGTCTCGATGGTCTTGCGCTTCTCCTGGAGCTGGCGCGTGATCTTGCGGTTGAGGTCGAAATTCTTCGGTGGCTCGGAAATCGCGCGGCCGACCGCCAGGAGCTGGTCGAGATCGACCGCGGTCACGCCCTTGCGATCCTCCTCGCCCGGCGCGACGGTGAAGCCCGCCCACTTGCCTTCGAGCCAGTCGGCCTTGTTGGGCTTGTAGTTGGTCGCCGCCTCCAGCGCCTTGTCGAGCTTTTCGCGCAAGGCTGCGTCCATCGCCGCGACGTCGGCCGCGCTCACCACACCCTCGGCTTCCAGTCGGCCGGCGTAGACTTCCTTTACCGTCTTGTGTCCGCCGATCTCCTTGTACATCAGCGGCTGGGTGAACATCGGCTCGTCCGACTCGTTGTGACCGTGCCGGCGATAGCAGAACATGTCGATGACGATGTCGCGCTTGAAGTGCTGGCGGAACTCGGTAGCGATACGCGAAACATGGACCACGGCCTCGGGGTCGTCGCCGTTCACGTGCAGGATCGGCGCCTGCACGATCTTGGCGATCTCGGTGCAATACGGCCCCGAGCGCGAGAAGGTCGGCAGGGTCGTGAAACCGATCTGGTTGTTGACCACGAAATGGATGGTGCCGCCGATGCGGTAGCCGCCGAGATCGGAAAGGTCGAGGCTTTCGGCCACCAGGCCCTGACCGGCGAAGGCCGCATCGCCGTGCATGAGGATCGCCATGACCTGGGCGCGGTCCCGGTCGCCGCGCTGGTCTTCCTTGGCCCGCGCCTTGCCCAGCACTACCGGATTCACCGCCTCGAGATGCGAGGGGTTGGGCGACAGCGAGAGATGGATCACATTGCCGTCGAACTCGCGGTCGGCCGAGGCACCGAGGTGGTATTTCACGTCGCCCGAGCCGCGCATTTCCTCGGGCTGCGAGGAACGGCCCTGGAATTCGGAGAACAGCGCCGTGTAGCTCTTGTGCATGACGTGCACGAGGGTGTTGAGGCGGCCGCGATGGGGCATGCCGATCACCACGTCGCGCACGCCGAGCTGGCCGCCGCGCTTCAGGATCTGCTCGATGCCGGGGATCAGCGACTCGCCGCCGTCGAGGCCGAAGCGCTTGGTGCCGACGAACTTGACGCCGAGATAGCGCTCCAGTCCCTCAGCCTCGACGACCCGCTGCAGGATCATCTTGCGGCCCTCGACCGTGAACTCCGTATGGTTCTCGATATGCTCGATGCGCTCCTGGATCCACGCCTTCTGGTCGGGATCGGAGATGTGCATGAACTCGACGCCGATGCGTCCGCAGTAGGTCTTGCGCAGACGCTCCATGATCTGGCGCAGCGTCGCGGCCTCGCCCAGCGCCAGCGAGCCGAAGATCAGCACTGGACGGTCCCAGTCGCCGTCACCGAAGCCGTAGGTCGCCGGATCGAGTTCGCGGTGCGGCGCCTGGCGCACGAGGCCGAGCGGGTCGAGATCGGCCTCGAGATGGCCGCGGATGCGGTAGGCGCGGATCAGCATCAGCGCGCGGGCCGTATCCTGGGCGGCGGCGCGGATCTCGGCTTCGGTCTTGCCGGCCAGCGGCATCGCAGCGGCACCATTGCCGCCCTTCACGTTGCGGTTGGCGGCCGGCCGCGGCGCCTCGGCGTCGGCCGCCCCGATCACGCGTGCCCCGTTGGGCGCCCAGCTGGCACCACGGGTCTCCGCCAGCACGTCGGCCTTCTCCTCGGCCAGCGCCTCGAAGAAGGTGCGCCAATCCCCATCGACGGAATTCGCATCGCCCTGGTAGCGGGCGTAAAGCTCTTCAATGAATGGCGCATTGGCGCCGAACAGGAACGACGTCTGTTCTGCTCTCATGGCCCGGTACTCCTTGGCCTGTCGATACTGGCCGCCCCGGCAAAGGCCGAGCAGCCGTCCGCTTGTCAGCCTTTCATGGCCTTCAGCATTTCCTCACCGAGCGCGGCGGGCGAATCCGCCACCTTGATGCCGGCCGAGCGCAGGAACTGCACCTTGAACTCGGCCGTATCATGGCCACCTGAAATCACTGCGCCGGCATGGCCCATGCGGCGGCCGGGCGGCGCGGTACGGCCGGCGATGAAGCCGACGACCGGCTTCTTGGTCTTCGAAGCCTTGATGAACTCCGCGCCCTTGACCTCGGCGTCGCCACCGATCTCGCCGATCATGACGATGCCCTGGGTCTCGGGATCGGCCAGCAGCATCTCCAGGCACTCGACGAAGTTGGTGCCGTTCACCGGATCGCCACCGATGCCGATGCAGGTCGTCTGGCCCAGCCCCACGGCCGTGGTCTGCGCCACCGCCTCGTAGGTCAAGGTCCCTGAGCGCGAGATGATGCCGATCCTGCCGCGCTTGTGGATGTGGCCCGGCATGATGCCGATCTTGCACTCGCCGGGCGTGATGACGCCGGGGCAGTTGGGCCCGATCAGGCGCGATTTCGAACCCGTGAGCGCCCTCTTGACCTTGACCATGTCGAGCACCGGGATGCCCTCGGTGATGCACACCACCAGCGGGATCTCGGCATCGACGGCTTCCAGGATCGAGTCGGCGGCATAGGGTGCCGGCACGTAGATCACGCTCGCGGTGGCGCCGGTCTTGGCCACCGCCTCGGCCACGGTGTCGAACACCGGCAGGTCGAGATGGGTGGTGCCGCCTTTGCCGGGGGTCACGCCACCCACCATCTTGGTGCCGTAGGCGATCGCCTGCTCAGAATGGAAGGTGCCCTGCGAGCCGGTGAAGCCCTGGCAGATGACCTTGGTATTCTTGTCGACCAGCACGGCCATCAGTTGGCCTCCTTGACAGCCTTGACGATCTTCTCGGCCGCATCAGCCAGGTTCTCGGCCGAGGTTATTTTCAGTCCCGACTCCTTCAGGATCTTCTTGCCGAGTTCGACGTTGGTGCCTTCCAGCCGCACCACCAGCGGCACGTGCAGGTTCACTTCGCGTGCCGCGGCGACCACGCCTTCGGCGATCACGTCGCAGCGCATGATGCCGCCGAAGATGTTGACCAGAATGCCCTCGACGTTGGAATCCTTGAGGATGATCTTGAACGCAGCGGTGACGCGCTCCTTGGTGGCGCCACCGCCGACATCGAGGAAGTTGGCGGGCGCCGAGCCGTAGAGCTTGATGATGTCCATGGTGGCCATGGCGAGGCCCGCGCCGTTCACCATGCAGCCGATCTGGCCGTCGAGCTTGACGTAGTTCAGCGCGTACTTGCCGGCCTCGGTCTCGGCCGGATCCTCCTCGTCGAGGTCGCGTAGCGCCTCCAGTTCGGCATGCCGGTAGAGCGCGTTATCGTCGAAGGTCATCTTGGCGTCGAGCGCGATCACGTCACCCGACGCCGTGACCACGAGTGGGTTGATCTCGATCAGCGAGCAGTCGAGTTCGGTGAAGGCACGATAAAGATTGCCGAGTAGCGCCACGAAGGCACCGACCTGCTTGCCGGCAAGCCCGAGCGCAAAGGCGATCTTGCGGCCCTGATAACCCTGGAAGCCGGCGGCGGGGTCGATCGTCTGGGTAACGATCTTCTCCGGCGTGTCGTGCGCCACCGTCTCGATATCCATGCCGCCTTCGGTCGAGGCGACGATGGCGATCCGGCCCGCGGCTCGGTCGACCAGCATCGAGAGGTAGAGTTCGCGTTTGATGTCGCAGCCTTCCTCGATGTAGAGGCGCTTGACCGTCTTGCCAGTCGACCCGGTCTGCTTGGTTACCAGTTCGTGACCAAGCATGGCGGCGGCATTGAAGCCGACCTCGTCGACGGACTTGGCGAGGCGCACGCCGCCCTTGCCGTCGGGATCGTTCTTGAACCGGCCCTTGCCCCGTCCACCGGCATGGATCTGCGACTTTACGACGGTGACCGAGCTGCCCAGCTTGCGGGCAACGTCCATGGCCTCGTCCTTGGTATAGGCGACGCCGCCCTTGAGAAGGGGGACGGCGAACTTGGCCAGCAGGACCTTGGCCTGATATTCGTGGATATTCATGGAGTCCTATCGCTCTGCACTGCGGTGCAAGAAGCGTGCACAAGAAGTTGGTTGTAAAACGCAACTGACCAATAGCCGCGGCACTTTATGGGCGCCACAGCACCTTGGCAACGACGGACTGATGATCCTTTTGCGTCCTTCGACCAAAGTCGGAGACCGCCCCGATCAGGTGCGGCCGACGATCTTGTTGGTGGCGTCGATCAGCGACCGGACGGCCGCCACCGACTTGTCGAACATCGCCTTTTCCTCGGCATTGAACTCGACCTCGACGATGCGCTCCACGCCCTTGGCGCCGATCACGACCGGCACGCCGATATAGAGGCCCTTCACGCCATATTCGCCGTTCAGCATGGCGGCGCAGGGGATCATGCGCTTCTTGTCCTTGAGGTAGGACTCCGCCATGGCGATGGCCGAGGCCGCGGGGGCGTAGAAGGCCGAGCCAGTCTTCAGCAGTGCCACGATCTCGGC
Source organism: Reyranella sp. (assembly GCA_030679805.1). Classification (GTDB taxonomy): domain Bacteria; phylum Pseudomonadota; class Alphaproteobacteria; order Reyranellales; family Reyranellaceae; genus Reyranella. The sequence continues at coordinate 27,881 of JAUXST010000840.1, forward strand.
ACCGCCGTCGCGGGTGCGCTGGACGATCTGTTCGAGCCGCTCCTTGGTGGTCCAGCCCATATCGACCAGGTCGTGCAGGGAGATGCCGCCGACCGTCGAATAGCGCAACAGCGGCACCATGGTGTCACCGTGGCCACCCAGCACGAAGGCCGTGACGTCCTCGACCGAGACGTTGAATTCCTCGGCAAGGAACGAGCGGAAGCGCGCGCTGTCGAGAACGCCCGCCATGCCGACGACGCGCGCCGGCGGGAAGCCGGTGACTTCCTGCATCAGGCCGACCATGGCGTCGAGCGGATTGGTGATGACGATGACGAAGGCGTTCGGGGCGTGCTGCTTGATGCCCTTGCCGACCGCGTCGATGACCTTGGCGTTGATGCCAACCAGGTCGTCGCGCGTCATGCCGGGCTTGCGCGGAACGCCCGCGGTGACGATCACCACGTCAGCACCCTCGATGTCCTTGTAGTCCGACGAGCCGCTGTACTTCGCATCGAAGCCTTCGACCGGGCTGAGCTGGGCGATATCGAGGGCCTTACCCTTGGCGATGCCCTCGGCGGCGGGAATGTCGAACAGGACGATGTCGCCCAGTTCCTTCTGGCCGGCGAGCAGCGCCAGGGTGCCGCCAATCTGTCCGGCGCCGATCAGCGCGATCTTCTTGCGAGCCATGCGAAAAACTCCCGTTCGTGAAGGCGGCGCGTGGTAGCGCGATTCGCCGGGAGCGGCAAGAACGGGGGGTGGGTTTTTCAGACCGGATGCTTCTTGAGATGCGCCAGCAGCAGTTCCGTGGCGCGGGCGGCGGCCTGATCCATGACAAAATGCCCTACGCCGGGCAGCCCTTCCATGGCGTAGGCCGCACCCACGAACTCGGCCGTGCCGTGGGCGGCATCCGGGCCGACGGTCGCATCGGCATCCCCCCAGATATAGAGCGTCGGCACCTCGATGGTGCCGATATCGGCGGCCAGCCCCTTGTTGGAGCGATACCAGGCAAGGGCGGCCTCCAGTGCGGCGGGATTGCCGAGTACGGACAGGTGCGCTTCAAGGGCGGCCGAGGGCACACCTTCGCCAAACAGCCCTTTGCGCAGACGCTTCGCATTGTCGGCCAGCAGCATCTTGCCGGTCTCAGGCTCGAGGAAGGCGCGGTGGTGCCGCGAGCGATGCTTCTGGTCGCCCGCCTCGTTCAGGAGCGCGCGGCGGAACGAACTCGGATGCGGTCGCGAGAGAATGGTGAGGGACACCAGCCGGTCCGGATACTTGCCCGCCACGCCCCACGAGACCTGCCCACCCCAATCGTGACCGACGAGGTGGAAGCGCTTGCCGTCGTAGCCGGCGGCCGCGGCAATCTCGATCGCATCGTCGATCAGCTTGTCGAAGGCATAGTTCGACAGGTCGGCGGGATCGGGCCGGGCGCCCAGCGAATAGCCGCGCTGGTCGGGCGCCACCGCCCGATAGCCCGCGCCTACCAGCACCGGCAGCGCCTCGCGCCAGCTGTGTCTCGATTCGGGAAACCCGTGCAGCAGCAGCAGCACGAGCGGTCCGCCGGCCGGGCCCGCGACATCCGCGGTGAATGTCAGACCCGGCCGGGTCTTTATGTCCGTCGTTTCGATCATCGGCCGATCAGGTCACGCCATTGGCCTTGAACCAGGCGAGACACTTCTTCCAGCCGTCCTCCGCCGCTTCCTTGCGATAGCTCGGGCGGTAGTCGGCATTGAAGGCGTGCGGCGTGTCCGGATAGACGTCGATCTGCGATTTCATGGCCGCCGGACTGCCGGTCTTGAGAGCAGCGCGCATCTTTTCGACCGAGTCCATGGGAATGCCGGTGTCGGCGCCGCCATAAAGGCCGAGAACTGGCCCCTTGAGTTCCTTCGCGATGTCGACCGGATGCTTGGGTGTGAGCGGCGCGGCATCCCGTGCGAGGGGGCCGTACCAAGCCACGCCCGCCTTCACCGCGGGATTGTGTGCATCGTAGAGCCACACGATGCGACCGCCCCAGCAGAAGCCGGTGATGCCGAGCTTGGCTGTGTCGGCCTTGCCCTCGGCCTTGGCAAAAGCAACCGTCGAATCGAGGTCGCCCATTACCTGTTCGTCCGGCACCTTGGCGACGATGTCGCGGATCAGGGCCTGAATGTCAGGGATCACCTTGGGATCACCCTGGCGGAAATAGAGTTCGGGCGCGACGGCGTAGTAGCCGGCCTTCGCGAAGCGACGGCACATGTCGGCGATGTGCGCATGCACCCCCCAGATCTCCTGTACGACCAGGATGGTGCCAAAACCTGTCCCCGAGGCCGGCATGGCGCGATAGGCGTCCATTTCCTTGCCGTCCTTCGTCTTCACCTTCACGGCACCCGCCGTCAGCCCGTCGGTCGGCGTCATGATCATTGTCTGCGCCTGCACCGGCTGCACGGCCAGCGCGAAAGCGCTGCCGAGCGCCGCGGTGCCGAACAGCGCTTTGCGACGCGAAACATTATCGTCGAAAGAAATACGATCGCCGTCCATATTTCTGCCTCCTCAAGAAAAACGTGCGACAAGCCTAGGCTGCCGGCCTCGCGGGCCACAATCACAATCCGGAGAGTAGTGGGCCGGAGAGTAAAGGGCCGGAGAGTAAAGGGCCGGAGAGCCTAGGCGATGTGATCGAGCGTCATGTATTCCGGGCTCTGCATCTCCATGAGCCGCGACACCGTGCGCTGGAATTCGAAGGAGCCGTCGCCGT
>JAUXST010000841.1 GCA_030679805.1 Reyranella sp.
CGCATCGGCCCGATGAGCGACCCGCGCACGGTCAGCCTGATCTCGATCGCGGCCAACGACATCCCGGTGGAATTTCCGCCGGCGGCGCTCGAGGAAGCCGAGCGCGCCAAGGCCGCCCCGATCGGCGATCGCCTCGACCTGCGCGACACCCCGCTGGTCACCATCGACGGCGAGGATGCGCGCGATTTCGACGACGCCGTGTTCGCCGAGCCTGACCCCGATCATCCCGGCGGCTGGCGTCTCCTGGTCGCCATCGCCGACGTCTCCTGGTACGTGCGCCACGACAAGCCGCTCGACCGCGCCGCCTATCGCCGCGGCACCTCGGTCTATTTCCCCGACCGCGTCGTGCCGATGCTGCCGGAGGCGCTCAGCAACCACTGGTGCTCGCTGGTGCCGCGCGAGGATCGCCCGGTGCTGGTGGCCGAGATGCGGATCGACGCCGAGGGCCATCTCAAGCACCACCGTTTCCACCGCGCCATGATGCGCTCGGCTGCCCGCCTCACCTACAACCGCGTCCAGCGCGCCATGGACGGCGCGCCCGACGAGGAAATCGCGCCGTTGATGGACGGCGTCGTGCGCCCGCTTTACGGCGCCTACAAGGTCCTGCTGGCGGCGCGCGAGGCGCGCGGCGCGCTCGATCTCGACCTGCCGGAGCGGCAGGTGACGCTGGGCGGGGACGGCCGGATCGCCGAGATCGGCGTGCGCGAGCGCCTCGACAGCCACAAGCTGATCGAGGAGTTCATGGTGCTGGCCAACGTGGCGGCGGCCCAGGCCCTGGAACAGCGCCGCGCCGCCTGCCTCTACCGCGTCCACGACCAGCCCGACCTCGCCAAGCTCGAGTCGCTGCGCGAGTTCCTGGGGACGCTGGGCATCGCGGTGCCGACCGGGCAGCGGCTGCGCCCGGCCGACCTCAACCGCGTGCTGCATGAGGTGGCCGACAAGCCGGTCTCGCAGCTGGTCAGCCAGACAGTACTGCGCAGCCAGAGCCAGGCCATCTACAGCCCGGACAATCTTGGCCACTTTGGCCTGGCGCTGGCGCGTTACGCTCACTTCACCTCGCCGATCCGCCGCTACCCCGACCTGATCGTCCATCGCGCCCTGATCGCGGCCTACGGGCTGGGTGACGGCGGCCTCGCCGAGGCCGACCGCGGCCGCGTTGTCGAATTCGGCGAGCACCTGTCGATGTGCGAGCGCCGCGCCGTCGCCGCCGAGCGCGGCGCCATGGACCGCTATGTCGTGGCCTTCATGGCCCAGCATGTAGGTGCCACCTTCACCGGCCGCATAACCAGCGTCACGCGCTTCGGCCTGTTCGCCGCCCTCGACGGCACCGGGGCGGACGGTCTGATTCCCATCCGCTCGCTGGGCCAGGAGTTCTTCCGCCACGACGAAGGCCGCCAGCTCCTGATCGGCGAGCGCACAGGCGAGACCTTCGGGCTGGGCGATCGGGTGACGCTGAAGCTGGTCGAGGCCGACGCCGCCACCGCCGGATTGCTGTTCGAGATCACGGACGTCATCGAGCGTGTCGAACGTCATGCCCTGCCGCGCGGCCACGCCGACTCCCGGCGAGGAGCGCCGCGGCGTCCGGTCGCGCATCGTGGCCCCCCTCGGGACAAACGGTCACGCCGACGAAAGTGATCGGAGCGCCCATCTTCTATTGATGAGCGACGACGACTACGCCCCCGTGGACTTCTGGACCGCCCTGTTTCGCGGCTGGTCCGGCCGATGCCCGCGCTGTGGCGAGGGCGCCCTGTTCGGTCGCTTCCTCAAGATGCAGAGCCATTGCCCGGCCTGCAATCTGGCGCTCGAACCGTATCGTGCCGACGACGCTCCGGCCTATTTCACGATCTTGACCGTCGGTCACATTGTCGTGCCCTTGGTCCTGCTCGTGGAGCGCTGGGGCCATGAGCCGCCGCTGTGGTTTCATGCCCTGCTGTGGCTTCCGTTGTCGGTGATATTGGCGCTTTACCTGCTTCCCCACATCAAGGGGACAGTCATTGCACTGCTGTGGGCGCACCGGATCGCGGCGCCCAAACCCTCCTCGCCCGGCGGCCTGAACAACCCTCCGTGAACCGTGGCCTGCCGCTGGCGGCTTGTGCTACTGTACCCGAAGTTGGGTATGACCGTCCTCTTCACCTCCCTCTTCCGCTTGGCGCCGGCGCGTGCAGTCGCCAGTTTGCTCGTCGGGGCACTGGTCGTCTCCTGCGTGACCTCGACCGAAGCACCCCAGACCCAGGGTCGTGGGCCGTCGGTTGCGGCCGACGTCAATATCGAACGGGTCGTGCTGCAGGCCTACCGGGCGATCAGCGACCGCCACCTGTACGAGCCCAACTTCCGCACCCTGTCGGCCGAAACCTACCGCGGCTTCGCCAGTACCGACCCGGCGCTCAGCCTCGAGACCTCGGACACGAGCTTCACGGTCAAGCGTGACGGCCGCGAAGTGATGACCAGGCCCACGCCCGCCAACACATCCGATGGCCGGGCCTGGGGGGGCATGCTGGCCGAATTGCTCGCCGGCTCGATCGACACCTCGACCGCCCTGCAGGACAGCGACCGGCAGGCGCTCATCCGCAAGGCGATGGCCGCCACCACCAAGCAGCTCGACCGCAACAGCCGCTACGCCGACCCCGAGGAGGCCCGCGACAACCGCTTCCAGCGCGACGGCGGCGGCGGCATCGGCATCACCGTCGAGCGCACCGAAGACAAGAAGATCATGATCCGCGCCCTCCAGGACGGCTCGCCCGCGGGCAAGGCGGGCCTGCAGGTGGGCGACCAGATCCTGGCCATCGACGGCAAACCCATGGTCGACAGCCCATTGACCGACATCGTGCTCAACCTGCGCGGCACGATCGGCACGCCCGTGGTGCTGACCGTCCTGCGCCCGTCGCAGGGCCGCGAACTTACGATCGGCATGAAGCGTGGCCGGATCATCCCGACCACCGTCGTCTACGAGCGCCGCGGCGACCTCGCCCTGATCGTGCTGAGCGGCTTCAACACGGCCACGACCGACAACCTGCGCGCCGCCATCGACAAGGCGCGCGCCGAAATCGGCTCCGGCCTGGCTGGCCTCATCATCGACATGCGCGGCAACCGCGGCGGCCTGCTCGACCAGGCGCAGGCGGTGGCCGAGCTGTTCATCGGCGACGGCACCATCTTCTCGACCCAGGGACGCCACCCCGACAGCCGCCGGACCTATCGGAGTGCCACCGCACGGAAGGTCGCCGACCTGCCGGTGGTGGTTCTGATGAACGGCGGCTCGGCGTCGGCCGCCGAAATCGTGGCGGCAGCGCTGCAGGACCGCGGCCGCGCCGTCGTCGTGGGAACGACGAGCTACGGCAAGGGCACCGTCCAGACTGTCGTGCGCCTGGCCAACGAGGGCGAACTCATTCTGACCTGGTCGCGCCTGCAGGCGCCTTCCGGCTACACCTGGAACGAACTGGGCGTGCTGCCCAGCGTTTGCACCGCCAAGGCCGGCGACGCGAGCCAGGTCGGCACGACGGTCGATGCCAGCCAGAACTCGCTGATGCGCTGGCATGCGCTCCGCAACCCCACCCACCAGGAAGTAACCGACCTGCGCAAGATCTGCCCGCCCGGCGACAATTCGCCCGAGCGCGATATCGAGATCGCGAGCCAAATCCTGCACGACCGTGGCCTCTATGCGCATGCCGTGCAGATGGGGACCTACCAGGCCGCGGCGCGCCCCTAGGCGACCCCGCGACGCTCGACACCGCGGCGCTTGACACCGCGCCGCCGCTGACTACTTTGCCGCCTCCTAGGAATTCGCCCTTCTGGGCATAAGGACAAGACCATGGCCAAGCCGACCTCGATCCTGATCAAGATGATTTCCAGCGCCGACACCGGCTTCTTCTACGTCACCAAGAAGAACCCGCGCACCAAGACCGAGAAGCTCGAACTCAAGAAGTACGACCCGGTCGCGCGCAAGCACGTGGTCTTCAAGGAATCCAAGATCAAGTAAGGCGGTTCCGCCGCCTGCCGCCAAAGCCGCCCTTTCGGGCGGCTTTTTCGTGGGCCATTTTGCGGCTAGGCTTCACCCCACACAGCAACCGGAGGAAATGAAATGAGCGCCCAGCTTTCGCGCGACGACTGGAAGACCCGTGTCGGAGCCCTCGCCTACCGCAACCAGGCCTTCATCGGCGGCAAGTTCGCACCCGCCGTCTCGGGCAAGACCTTCGACTGCGTCAATCCGGCGACCGGCCAGGTCCTGACCAAGGTCGCGGCCTGCGACACCGCCGACGTCGATGCCGCCGTGAAGGCCGCGCGCGCCGCCTTCGAGAAGGGCACCTGGGCCAACATGCCGCCGGCCAACCGCAAGCGCATCATGCTGAAGCTCGCCGAGCTGATGATGAAGAACCGCGAGGAGCTGGCGCTGCTCGAGACCCTCGACATGGGCAAGCCGATCGCCTTCTCGACCACGGTCGACATCCCGGGCTCGGCCAACACCGTGCAGTGGTTTGCCGAGGCCATCGACAAGATCTACGACGAGATCGCACCGACGCCGGGCAATGTCGTCGCCATGATCACCCGCGAGGCCTCGGGCGTCGTGGCCTGCGTCGTGCCGTGGAACTTCCCGCTGCTGATGGCCTGCTGGAAGATCTCGCCGGCGCTCGCCGCCGGCAATTCGGTGATCCTGAAGCCCGCCGAACAGTCCCCCCTCACCGCCATCCGTCTCGCCGAACTGGCGGCGGAAGCCGGCATCCCCGAGGGCGTGTTCAACGTCCTGCCGGGCTTCGGCGAGACCGCCGGACAGGCGCTCGGCCGCCACATGGACGTCGATGTCATCGCCTTCACCGGCTCGACCGAGGTCGGCAAGTACTTCCTGCGCTACTCCGGCGAATCCAACATGAAGCAGGTCTGGCTCGAGTGCGGCGGCAAGTCGCCCAACATCGTGCTGGCCGACGCGCCCAACCTCGACATCGCCGCGCGGCGCACCGCCTTCGGCATCTGGTTCAACCAGGGCGAGGTTTGTACCGCGGGCAGCCGGTTGATCGTGGAGGACTCGATCAAGGACACCTTCCTCGCCAAGGTGATGGCGATCGGCCAGAAGATGATGCCGGGCGACCCGCTCGACCCCAAGACGCAAATGGGCGCCATGGTCGACGAGACCCAGACCAAGCGCGTCATGGGCTACATCGATGCCGGCCAGAAGGAAGGTGCCAAGCTCGCCATGGGCGGCAAGCAGGTCCATGTCGACAACGCCGGCTCCTTCATCGAGCCCACCGTGTTCGACAATGTCGACAACAAGATGAAGATCGCCCAGGAGGAGATCTTCGGGCCGGTGCTGTCGGTGATCCCGGTCAAGGACGCCGAGCAGGCGCTCTCCGTCGCCAACGACACTATTTATGGGCTGGCCTCGGCGATCTTCACCTCGGACATCAACAAGGCCTTCAAGTTCGCCAAGGGCCTGCGCGCGGGCTCGGTGTGGGTCAACACCTACGACGGCGGCGACATCACCACGCCGTTCGGCGGTTACAAGCAGTCGGGCAACGGCCGGGACAAGTCGCTGCACGCCTTCGACAAGTTCACCCAGATCAAGACGACCTGGATCCAGTTGGGCTGAAGACGCCTTTCCCGCGAGAACTGTTCGACCAGCTGTCCGCATATCTGCTAGGCAATCGCCGGAGTTGGCTGCAAGCCAAAGGCTTGCGCCCGCTCCGGCGAACAGCTGCGGGTGATTTGGACTGAGGCCCAATCGGCGGACCCGTGCAGCCAACGGCGGGCCCAATTTTTGAAATTGGGCCCATCTCGACATCCAGAAATTCGGCTCTTCACCCGTCGAAGAACCAATAAATAAATCGTTCCCGCGGGCTCGGCGGGCCCACCAAACCGCCTCGTATGTTGGCCCCCGAATTGGGCCCAAACCTGTCCCCGATTCACGTCGCGGACTTTTTTGTCGTTCCTTGCGTTCGGCCGTCATCCCCGAACGGAGTCGTGCCCGGTACGCCGGTGGACCGGCGTCGTTCAGTGCGCTTCCCTGACGGCCGACCAGAGGGGCTGGTTAGGCAGGAAGCGCGGGCTTGTGATTTCATCTGTCCGCAGGTCAGGACCTGCGGCGGCGACCTTGCGTATGAACGCGAACCCGCGGCCTCTCTTGCGGACTCCAGAGGGCGCGGGCAGGTCTTTGCCGGAAAAGGGGCGACGCGATTCTGGTCATAACTCCGCCCTTTGCCTCAGGGTCGATCCTTGGCCTTGTTCGCAGCATCGAACGCGCGGGCGAATTCGATATTTCTCTTCCTGGAAGCCTCCCAGCAGGCATGCTGGTCGGAGAAGACATAGAGTTCCCGTGCCACGAGGTCATCGAGCGTGACCGTTTTCTCAAGTCTCTCCCGCCTTGCGGCGCTGTGCGATCGTCCTAGCGGCCCGCCCGCTTCCTCGATGGCCTTGCCGTACCAGTATTTCGCCATATAGGGCTCGCCGAGAAGCTCGTAGCACTGGCCGAATCGTTCGGCGAGATAGCCGGCATCCAGCGACGGATCGCCGTCGGCCATCAAAGTGTAGATGCGGAGCACATCGCGCGCGCGGCCTTCCTTCAACAGCTCGGCCGCACGGCTTTCGAGGATATTGAATTCGTAGAAAGTTTCCTTCTCCGACATTGCGCGGTCCATTTTCTACTCAAGGCAGAAGCTTGATGTGCTCGTTGAACACTCCAGGAAGCTGGAGATTGATATGCGGTTGTTGCTTGCCGACATACTGCCCCGGCTCGAGGTCGAATCTCAACGCCATGCCATTGGGAAAGATGAACTGAGTTGCCCCTCCGGCGAACAGCCCCGTGGCCGATTTGGACAGAGGCCCGATCGGCAGACCTGTTCGGCCCGCCCGCGTATTCACTTGGCCCGATCTTCCGCGATCCTCCAATAGGTCATCGCCCTGACGGTCCGCCCCGGCCCGACAGACGCCTGCACCAGGACCTCGCCATTGTCGACGCACGAGGTCCGCAGGAACGACATCCTGGTGATCCGCTGCGCAATTGTGCGGGCGCAGATGTAGCAATCGCCGCAGCCAACCTCCACGGCGTACGGCGCGCACTGAAACTGATACTTGGAGACTAGGCCATCGACGCCGTCCGCCGTGACGGTCTTGCGGAGAAATTCCGTCATCCAGGGAAGGTCGACCCAGGCATTGAGGGGCAGGCTAAGCTCGGTGGGCCCGGGGGGACGCCCCTCACGAATCGGCTTGGTAGGATATCCGGTGGCGATCTCGATCGGGCTCGGGTCGGGGCAGAAGTGAGCGTCACATCCGGACAAGGCGAGGACAGCGAGCAGACTGGCCAAGCCAATGCCCATGCTGCGCTTCCAACGGACTGCCATGGCCTGCTCCTGTGATGGTCCCATGCTATAATCACGCGTATTATGGCATGGGACCACCAATCTATAGTTGTCTCTACGGCGCATTCGTCACTGGAAAGTCAGGCGGCGCCACATAGCGGTCGTACCTGGGATCGAGCAGATCGCGCGCCCACCCTGGAAACCTTCGCGCAACGCCCGCCGCCCGAACCGCACCGTCGAGATCGAGATTCATGGCGCGCCCAAGCGTAAAGGCGACGGAATTGCTGTTCTGAATCTGCCCGCCATCGGTGCCCGCCTCGTAGCTGAGATCGCTGGTCTTGTAGTCGAACTTCTTGCTGTTGATGTCGTCGGCGGCTTTCTGTCCCCGCGCCCAGAGCTTCGCCATCTTGTCATCCGAACCGGACGCAACAGTCGAAATGGGTTGCGTACCATCGAAGCGTTCCTTGTCGTTGTGCTCGACCACGAGATCTGCCCCATCCATCCCCATCTCCATGATCTTGCCGGTGTTCTTGGATTGCCCCAATCCGTGCAACTCGCCCACGGTCTTTCCGCTGGAGTCGACAAACCTGAGGAAAGCATGGCCTCGATGGGCAATCGGCAGGTAATGAAGTTCAATTCGCGCGGTGCCCGGCGCGTCCCTGTTCTGTGCGGGGTAGAGGATCTCGGCGGCACTTCTTGGATCGCTCATGAAAGTCTCCTGAAACGCAAAAGGCCGCCCGGAAGGGCGGCCATGGATGGACGGGGTGGCAGGTTTAGGACCCGGTCAGACAGGAAAACGCCCGGCCCCTCGGGTTGCGAGGAAGCCGGGCGCGATCATCTCCAGCTTACAGGAAAATACCTATCAAATCCTGCTGAACCTGTCAAAAAATCTCAAAAGATTCATTGCCGCTGGCAGTGCTGGCACGTCGCTACTGCGGAATGCCTTCCATGACGTAGATGCGGAACGTCGCGACCTTGTCGCCCGCCGCCTTGGCCGTCTTATAAGCTTTCGAATTAAAGGTGGCCTCGGCCTTTTCGAGGCTCTCGAAGACCATGACGGCAATGCGCTTGGGCGGCTCGCCGTAGAACGACACGCTCTTGCCGCCGCCAACGATGCACTTGCCGCCACCGTCGCGGATCGTCCTGGACGCGGTCGGCAGATAGTCCTTCGCGAAGACCTCGGCATCCCTGACATCGATCTCGCCGATGACGAAGGCAGGCGGCTTGGCCTGCGCGTGGAGCGCCTGGACGCCGGCGGCGCCCAGCACGGCACCAGCCAACACCGAAACGAGGACCGTTGTTCTCTTCCTCATTCCGTCCCTCCACCCGTCGACCCAAGGATCTCGTCGACGCTGGCGACCGTGGCGTAGTCGCCGTTCAGCAGCGCCAGGGTGAGCTGATGCACATCTTCTGCCAACCAGAGGCGGCCGGTGAGATCGCGCTTGTCGCACGACCAGCAGGCATCGGCCGACAGGCGGATCGAGAAGCCGAGATTGGCGCCGACTCGGACCGTCGCCTCGACCGAGTTGGCGAGCAGCCAGCCGCAGATGACGAGCGGCGGTTTACCCAGCTTCTGGAGGCGGGCTTCGAGATCGGTGCCGATGAAGGCGCTGGTCACGCGCTTGGCCACCACCGCCTCGCCCGGCAGCGGCGCCGTCAACGGGCTGAAATCGTTGCCGCTCTGCCCGGGCCTGAACGGCGAGTCGGGATAGGTCGAATCATGCCGGACATGGATGATCGGCCCGCCGCGGGCCCGCCAAGCCGCCAGCAGGCGGGCGATGTTCCTTTCCGCATCGGGATTGTTCCGCGGCCCCCATTTGGGATGCTCCTTCGCCTTCTGCTGGTCGATGAGAATCAGAACGTCGTCAGCCACGCGTCTTCGTTTCCTTGTTCGTCAGCTTGTGCTTGCCGGTCGATGGTAGTCGACTTCAACCATGAACGTCATCCGACGCCGCACGCCACCCGCCAGTGCGTTCCTGAAAGACTTCAGCCGGTCCTACTACTGGGACTCGTACGAAGCGCCGCTGCGGCGCGGCGACCTCGCCATGACGACGCTCTATCTCGCGCTCTTCGCCCACCATCCGCGCTGGGCCAAATGGCTTCTGGTCCTGCGCGGCTGGGTCGTCGCCCCCTTCGGTCTCAGGACGACCAGCGCGGCCGAGCTCGACAGCATCGAGATCAAGCCCACCTATGCGGTTGGCGAGAAGATCGCGCGCTTCACGCTGTTCGGGCAGAACGACACCGAGATCGTCACCGGCGGCAACGACAAGCACCTGGACTTCCGCGTGTCGGTCCGGAAGTTGGCCGAGCACGGCGCGCGCCGGGTCGTGCTGTCCACGTCGGTGACCCCGCACAATTTCTTCGGCAAGGCCTATCTCTTCGTCATCCTTCCCTTTCACCGGCTGGGGGTCAGGACGATCCTGTCGAACGCGGTGAAGGCCGGGCGGGTCTGAAGCGTCGGCAGCCATGCATTTTCGATGTCTTGCGCAATCCGCCCGTTGGTAGTCGACTTTCGACAACAACAACCCAGGAGGAAACGATGCAGTTCGGGTATTTCACCATGCCGTCGCATCCGCCGGAGCGTCCCCTCAAGGACGGCCATGAATGGGACCTGCAAGTCATCCGCTGGCTCGATGAGTTGGGCTTCACCGAGGCCTGGATCGGCGAGCATCACACCGCACCGTGGGAGCCGCATCCCTCGCCCGACCTGCTGGTGGCGCAGGCGCTGATGCAGACCAAGAACATCCGCCTCGGGCCCGGCGGCTTCCTGCTGCCCTACCATCATCCGGCCGAGCTCGCGAACCGCGTCGCCATGCTCGACCACATCTCGGGCGGCCGGCTCAACTTCGGCATCGCCGCGTCAGGCCTGCCGAGCGACTGGGCGATGTTCAACGTCGACGGCATGTCGGGCGTCAACCGCGACATGACCCGCGAGGCGCTGGAGATCATCCTGAAGCTGTGGAGCTCGCCCGGGCCGTTCGACTACAAGGGCAAGTTCTGGCACGTCACCAAGCCTGACACGATGTTCGGATTCCTGAAGCCGCACATCAAGCCGCTGCAGGCGCCGCACCCGCCGATCGGCGTCGCCGGCCTCTCCAAGGGCTCCGACACGCTGAAGCTCGCGGGCGAAAAGGGCTACATCCCGATGAGCCTCAACCTCAACCCGGCCTATGTGAGCAGCCACTGGGAGTCGGTCGAGATCGGCGCGGCGAAATCCGGCCGTACGCCCGACCGCAACCAGTGGCGCCTGGTACGCGAGATCTTCGTGGCCGACACCGACGAGGAAGCGATGCGTCTCTCGGTCGGCAGCAGCATGGGCCGCATGATGCGGGAGTATTTCCTGCCGCTGCTCGCCCAGTTCGGCTTCTTCGAATACCTCAAGCACGACCAGAGCGTGGCCGATTCGGATGTGACGCCGGAATACTGCGCCAAGCACAACTGGATCGTGGGCTCGCCCAAGACGGTCGTGGAGAAGATCGAGAAGATTTATCACGAGGTCGGCGGCTTCGGGCAGTTGCTGGTCTTCGGCTTCGACTATGTCGAGAACCCGAAGGCCTGGCGGCACTCGCTCGAACTCCTGTCCAAAGAGGTGATGCCCAAGGTGCAGCACCTCAAGCCCAAAGCGGCCAAGCTGGCGGCGGAGTAAATTGTCGCCAGCCTCGATCGGCTATTGACTATCCTATATGGCCTCCTATATTTCCGATCAGAGGGCGATTCCGGAGGAGCTGAGGTTCAACCCAGAGAAAGAAGGCAGAGGTGACCCGACCAAGCCCCCCGAACGAGACCTTCGAATCCGAATCCTGAAATGTCGCGTTTCAGGCGACATGCGACAGGGTTGGTCATCGGCAAAACCGCAAGGCGGATGAGGAGGTTAGGTCCCGATTGAGAGATGGCAGGCGAAGGCGATCAGGATTTTTTATTTGTCGTATTTTAGGCGACTCTATACGCCGCGTTTCGACAGGACGGCCGCCGCGGCAAAGCCCATGGCGGC
>JAUXST010000852.1 GCA_030679805.1 Reyranella sp.
TCGTCGTGGTCGAAGGCGAGGCCCCTGAGGAGGCGGCGTTCCTGCTGACCAAGCGCACGCCCCGGCTGCGCGCCCATGGCGGGCAGTGGGCGCTGCCGGGCGGCAGGGTCGATCCCGGCGAGACGCTGGAGCAGACGGCGCTACGCGAGCTGCACGAAGAGTTGGGTGTGCTGGCTTCGGTCGACGATATTCTCGGCACACTGGACGACTATCCGACGCGTTCGGGCTATCTCATCGCGCCGGTCGTGGTGTGGGCGCCTGGGGTGACGGTGTCGCCCAATCCGGCGGAGGTGGCCGCCGCCTATCGCATCCGCTGCGCCGAACTCTTCCGCGACGGCTCGCCCGAGATCGTGGCGATCGAGGAGTCGGATCGGCCGATCATCCGCCTGCCGCTGCCCGTCGCCACGGTCAATGCGCCGACGGCGGCCGTGCTTTACCAGTTCCGGGAAGTGGCGCTGGCCGGGCGCGACACCCGCGTCGACCATTTCGAGCAGCCGGTCTTCGCCTGGCGGTGAGACGTATCGCTTGGCGTCCGCAAGCGGCTATCATCTCGAAGAGTGACGTGTCGCCTAGAACGTCGCTCTGGAGGCTGCATGGCACTACTCATCATCAATCTGGACAAGGCCATCGGCAATGCCCAGGCATGGCACGACACTTTCAGAGAGCAGATTCCCGATCTGCCAATTCGCATCTGGCCCGATGTCGGCGAGGTGAAGGACATCGAGTATCTCGCGTTCATGCGTCCGGACTTCGACCTGCTTCCCGCTTTCCCCAACCTGAAGGCCATGTTCAGCCGTTCGGCCGGGGTGGAAAGCTTTGTCGATCATCCGAAACTGCCGAAGGTCCCGCTCGGCAAGGTGGAACCGCCGGGGGGCGATCCGATGATGACGGAATACGTCATCATGCATGTCTTGCGCCTGCATCGCGATATGCCTGCCTATCAGGCGGCCCAGGCGAATCGGGAATGGCGCAGGGTACCGATCACCCGGCCTGAGCAGAGGCGCGTTGGTTTTCTGGGCTACGGAATGATGGCCACGGCGCCGGCGCTGGTCTTGCAGTCGCTGGGCTTCAAGGTCTCCGCCTGGGTCCGCTCACCGCGACAGGCTGCAGAGGTCCCCATCTTCCACGGTCGCGATCAGCTTGCGTCCTTCCTCGGCCAGACAGATATCGCCGTCTGCCTGTTGCCGTTGACGCCGGAAACCGAGGGCATCTTCTGCGCGCGCACGTTTGCCATGATGCCCAGAGGCGCCATGCTGGTGAACGTCGGGCGCGGCAAGCACGTGGTGGAAAACGACCTGATCGCCGCGCTCGATTCGGGACAATTGTCCTACGCCGCATTGGACGCCCTTTGGCCCGAACCGCTGCCGCCGGAGAGTCCGCTGTGGCTTCATCCCAAGGTTACGGTGATGCCGCACGTGGCTCGGCGGCCGACCGTGGCGCAGCTGGTCACCGAGATCGCAACGAACATCCGCAGCCTCGAGGGCGGAGGACAGCTCCTGCAGGAAATCAACTATACGCGGGGGTACTGATCGGCGGCGGCGCGCACCAGTGTCAATCGCGGCACGCTCTGTCGCACGCGGGCCCAGCTTCCGAAATTCGCGGAACACGGCGAACACGAACAGAATCGAAGACGCTTTGGTGTCCTTTTTGGCAGGCCTGAAAGGCCCGCGTTACGGGGCTTTTTAGGGAGCCACTTTTGAAAAAACGCGATTCGGCGCGATTTGGTGTCCAAAAAGACCGATTGCTCCCGAATTGATCAGGATCGGGCGCCGGCGTTGGCCATGACGACGGGCCGGCGTTTCAGGAATACGACGGTTTCCTGTTCCATCACGGGCTCGTCGCGCTGATTGATCGTGACCTGGCGGATGCGCACGATGCCGCGGTCGGGCTTGGACGACGACAACCGCAGTTCGACGATGTCGGTAACGACGCGCAACGTATCGCCCGGTCGTACCGGTCGCGGGAACTGGACTTCGCCGAGGCCGGGCGAGCCCAGGCTGCTGGCCCGCAGGATGCCCAGTTCCAGCCAAAGCCGCAGGGTCACGCACATGGTGTGGAGACCGGAAGCAATCAGGCCGCCGTAGGTCCAGGTCTTGGCGAACTCGGCGTCGATATGAAAAGGCTGGGGGTCCCATTGCCGGGCGAACTCGATGATGCCGGCTTCGGTCATGGTCATGCCGCCGCTCATGAAGCGGTCGCCGATCTTGAAATCCTCGTAGTAGCGATCGGTCACGGAACCAGCTCCCGGCAAAGACGCACCGCAGTTCCCATTTTGCCTCTGATTGTGTCGAGTCTGAGACACCGGGAGACACGCTCGTGCATGGCGGTGTACTGACAATCGCAATGGGCGTCATTTTCCGGCGGCTGTGCTAGCGTGCCGCCCGAAAGATTGGGAGGAATATATGCGTACGAATCCGACACGCCGTCGAGCTTTGGCGCTGGGCGGCGCCGCAGGGTCGCTGTTGGCGATACCCGCGTTGGCGCAGGCCCCGTGGCCGAACAAGCCCGTCCGGTTTGTCGTGCCATTTCCGCCGGGGCAAGCGGCCGACATCTTCGCCCGCCTGATGGCCGAGAAGCTGACCGGAGTCTGGAAGCAGCAGGTCATCGTCGAAAACAAAGCCGGCGGCAGCGGAATTCCGGCGACGGAATACGGCAAGGCGGCTGCGCCCGACGGTTACACGCTGATGGTGGTGTCGAGCGGCACGTTCGGCGTCAATCCGAGCCTCTTCCCTGACCTGCCCTACAAGCCGCTGGTCGACTTCCTGCCGATCTCCAACATCTTCCTGGTGCCGCTGGTCATCGTGGCGCATCCCAGCTTTCCGGGGAACACCTTGGCCGACCTGATCGAACTCGCCCGCAAGGAGCCGGGCAAGTGGTCGTATGCCTCGGCGGGGCCGGGCACGGCGCAGCACCTCAGCATGGAGCTGTTCAAGCTCCGCGCGAAACTCGACATCGTGCATATCCCTTATAAGGGCAGTGGGCCCGCCATGGCCGACCTGCTGGGCGGGCACGTCCCGCTGATGATGGACAGCACGGCGGCGGCGCTGAACCATATCGTAGACGGGCGCATCAAGGCGCTGGCCGTGACGACGGCGCGACCGGCGCCGCCTCCGCTCGACAAGATTCCGACCATCGCCCAGACGTTGCCGGGCTTCGACGCCGCCGGCTGGTCCGGGCTCGCGGCACCGGCCCGCACGCCGTTGGAGATCGTCGCCAAGGTGAACAAGGACGTATCGGCCCTGCTCAATGACCCCGCGGTGATCCGCCAGATCGAGCAGCGCGCCGCCGTACCCGCACCGGGCTCGCCGCTGCAGTTCTCCGAATTCATCAAGAAGGAGATCGACACCTGGGGCGAGGTCGTCCGCGCGACCGGAACGAAACCCGGCACGTGAGCAACGAGCTGGGAAGTAGACTAGCCTCCGCGCACTTTCTTCGTGCGAAGAAAGTGTTGGAGACAATGTCGGGATCGCCCACCGCGCGATCTTCATGCACTTCAAGTAGATCGAGACCCGGCGACTAGGGCCTTTCCGACGTTGATTGAATCGAGTCTCTCCTCCCCAGTCATCTCTATCGGATTCACACATCTCATCAGGCATCGCTTTCCCACCCAAACCTCATGCTGAAGAGGCTCGAAGGGCCGTCTCGAAGCATGGGAACGAGCACGACGTCTGTTGCCCACCCTTCGAGACGCGCGCTGCGCGCGCTCCACAAGGGTGAGGTTGTCGTTGGATCGGCAGTGACGGTGCCAGACAAGACCGGCCGAGATGTGTGAATGCGACAGCCCGGTCATCTGGGGAGATGCCTGCGTCTTCGCGGACGGTGGAGCATGGGCCCACGGGTGAGACGCATGGCCCCGCCGGCCCATATGACGGGCCACCCTGATGACAGGGGAGGAGAAGATGCGATTCTACTCTCGTCGGAAAGACTCTAGACGAAGCCTCGCAGGGCATAGATCAGTCCCACGACCAGCAGGCCGATGAACGCGGTTTCGGCCAGCAGGAGCATCACCGGTGCCATGCCGATGCGGGCCAGTGCGAGCAGCGATGTCTTCATGCCGAGGGCCGCGATGGCCGTGATGATCAGGAACGACGAGATCTGCGCCGCCATCGCCTGGACGTTCGCCGGCACCAGGCCCATCGAATTGAGCGTGGCGAGCGCGAGGAAGCCGAACAGGAAGACCGGCGGGGCCGGGCGCGCCGTGCCGGCGGCAGCGCCGCCCCGCGCCACCCACCAGGCGATGCCGGTGACCGCCGGCAGCAGGAAGGCAACGCGCAGCAGTTTGGTGATGATGGCGTCGGCCAGCACCTTGGGACCGAGCGTCTGGCCCGCACCCGCGACCTGGGCCACGTCGTGGATCGCGCCGCCCAGGAACACGCCCATCTCGAACAGCGAATAGCCCAGCATCTCGCGCAACGGCGGATAGAGCACCATCACCACGGTGCTGAGGAAATTGACCCCCATCACGGTGAAAGCTAGGTCGCGGTCGGAATTTACGTGCTTGGGCAGCACGGCCGAGGCCGCCATGGCCGCCGCGGCGCCGCACACGCCGGTGGCACAGCCGGTTAGCAGGCCAAAATCGCGGCTGAGGCCGAACAGGCGCGCCGCCCAGGCGCAGAAGCCGATGGTGCAGGCGACGGCGGCCAGCGCGATCAGGATCGGCA
>JAUXST010000033.1 GCA_030679805.1 Reyranella sp.
CCGCCCAACCCCAACAGGATGAGCGACAGCATCCGCGGCACCCATCCCGGTCCCATGCGAACGGGCGTTCCGAGCGCCAGCTTCTGCCCGAAATAGAGCGCTAAAAGGCCAAAGCCAATGAACATCAGCCCGGACAAAAAGTCCTTGCTTAGGAATCGGGTCAACGACGCCTCCCAGAACGCGTAGTCTTCAATGTAGCGTTGGGCCCGAACCCCCGGGCCAGCACAAGAGTTAGATAAACACGAATTTACCGCTTTGCCCAAGCCCCAAGTTTAGGGGGCACAGCAACAGTCGGACTGCGATGAGGGCGGGGCAAAGAGCGAACAATCGATGTAACAGCGTGGCCGGACCACTGGCGGATCAGCGCGTCGCGACATGCGCGACAAAGAGCGCGGGCAGCGATAGCGCCGCCATGCAGAACAGGGCGACATCGCCAACTGAATCGGCCGGCCGTCGAGATAGGCGCCCAGGAAAAGTACGGCTGCGGGAAGCGAAATCACCACGTTGAAGAGTGCCCCGGCGCCGATGGCCGGCTCGGGTGGATAGGAGAAGAGGGCGAGCACTGGTGTGCTCAAAATTCCGCCACCAATGCCTACGATTGAGGCTGAGAGCATCCACGGCGACTGGGAGATAACGCCAAGCAAACCTCGGAGCGGGGGACGGGCCACGACCATCCGGTCGCCAATGGCCATTGTGGGTGCGAGTTCCGCAGTGGCCAGGGCGAACAAGGTGGCCAGCAGTTTGGGCGCTACGAGCGGGCGCGCTGCCAGACCCAACACGGTTCCGGCGACTGGGGTCGGCAACAGGCGCCGACGAGGGGATGTCGATGGTTCCGGCACGCCAGTGGGCCGCTGCGGCCGTCGTCGTGTAATGAGAATGCTGGCCTGGGCCTTCCCGATGGCCGGCGCGATCGGCTGGGCTACCCCGATGGTGTCGAAGACTTTCAGAAGCGCGGTACTGCGACGACTCCGCCGCCATGCCGAGAAGCCCGGCCAGCAGCCCGATCAAGACGCCTGTCGCCAGCAGGACGGCCCACACGGCCAGGGGATAGGTCGCGAACAACTCAGCCAGACAAGCTCCCCCTTGGTCGATATTGCATGCGCACCGATGGGCGAGCAAACTCCCGGCCAAATGAACGACCGTTCAGGGGCAGTTATTGGCACGTAAGGGCGCAGACTACATCGGCACAATGGAGGTGCAGGAGAAGCACCGTTTCGACGAGCAATCGCTGGGCCGGTTCATGGCGGCGCACGTCGGGGGCTTCGTGCCGCCGGTGCGGGCCGAGCAGTTCCGCGGCGGCCAATCGAACCCGACCTACCGGCTAACGGACGGCGCTGGTCGGCACTACGTGCTGCGTCGCAAGCCGCCGGGCAAGCTTTTGCCGTCTGCCCACGCCGTCGACCGTGAATTCAGGGTCATCTCGGCCCTCAACAGGACCAACGTTCCGACGCCTCGGGCTTACGCGCTGTGCGAGGACGAGAGCGTGGTCGGCACCGCCTTCTACATCATGGAATATTGCGATGGCCGAGTGCTTTGGGATCCGCTGCTGCCCGAGGTCGTGAAGGAGGGAAGGCTTGCGATCTACCGCGCCAAGTTCGAGGCGCTGGCCCGGCTCCATGCCGTCGATTACGCCGACCTGGGGCTGGCCGATTTCGGGCGGCCCGGCAGCTATGTCGCCCGGCAGATTTCGCGCTGGGGCAAGCAGTACAAAGCCTCCGAAACCGAATCGATCGAGGCGATGGACAAATTGCTCGAATGGCTGCCAGCCCATCTTCCGGCCAACGAAGAGACCGTGCTGGTCCATGGCGACTACAGGCTCGACAACATGGTCTTCCATGCCGCCGAGCCGCGCGTGCTCGGCATCATCGACTGGGAGATTTCCACACTGGGCGATCCGCTGGCAGAACTCTCCTACCTCTGCATGCTGTGGCGCACGCCAAAGGACTGGGGCGGCCTCGAAGGCCATGAACTCGAAGCGCTCGGCTTGCCGACCGAGGACGATATGGTGCGCTATTATTGCGGACTGTCGAAGCGGACTGTGCCGGACGCCGCGCTCTGGAATTTCTACATGGCCTACAATCTGTTTCGCGTTTCGTGCATCCGCCAGGGCGTCTATGCCCGTTCGCTCGATGGCACGGCGTCGAACATGCGCGCCGCGGACTCCGGGAAGCTGGTGCGTCCAGCGGCTGAACTCGGCTGGAAGATCGTCGAATGCATCGACGGAGGAGCGAGATGACCAAGCGCAAGCCGGCTCGGACGGAAGTCGTGGCGCCTGCCGTCGTCGAGCGCGACCAGCGGCCGCCGATCGAGGCTATTCGTGCTGCGGCGTTCCAGCAGTTCGCCGAACGCGGCTATCCGGTGGTCACCGTCCGCGACATCATGAAGGCCTGCGGACTAACGCAGGGCGCGCTCTACAATCACTTCAAGTCGAAGGATGAGTTGCTGCACGACATCATCGCCTCGACCCAGGGGGAGCTCGAGCGGCTGTGCCAGCAGGCGGTCGCGGAGGCGGGTGGCGATCCGCGCGCGAAACTCGCGGCGTTCGTGCGCGTCTATGTCATGCGCCATTGTCGGCTCAGGGTGGAGGCGCTGGTCGCCAATCGCGAGATCGGCTGGCTCGATGCCGGGCGCGTCGCCGATATCCGGCGCAGCCGGCGTGCCATTCGCGGCATCGTGGTCGGGATCCTCGCGCAGGGTGTCGAGGATGGCCTGTTCGATCCGCCGCTGGCCGGCGGTCGCCGCGATCTCAAGGCCATCGCCATGGCTTTGCTCGATCAATGGACCCACGTATCCATGTGGTATGGGCCCGGCGGCGAGATCACCGAGGAAGATATGGCGCGGCTCTATGCCGACATGGCGCTACGCGCGGTCGGAGCCCGGCCCTAGGCAATCTCTGCAGTATTCGGAGTATCCGGACATGTATGTGCGTCTGGTGGCATTTGCGTTGGCCTTGCTGTTCGTCGCGGCCTGTGCGCCGGAGACGACGGGCGCGCTGCCGCCCACGAGCCGAGGTACGTCAATCGCGGCGGCGCCAGTCAATGGCGTCGTGCCGGCCGGGCGCTGGCGCGCCGTCCTGATCGCCGGCGACAACAACAGCCCGGCCTTCGACAACGGCGTGCAGTCGTTGCGCGAGAAGCTCATGGCGCATGGGGTGAGGGACATCACGGTCTATTCCTCGGATGCCGCACGTACGGCGCCGGCGCAGCTTGCGAGCACGGCCAATGTCGCAACTGCGCTGCGGATGGGCGGCGGCGACGCCTGCTTCGTCTTTGTCACCAGCCACGGCGAGGAGAGAGGCTTCTTCCTGCGCCCCGATCGCAGGCTGTTCGACCCCGGCTCGCTCGACCGGGTGCTGAACGTCGGCTGTGGCGCGCTGCCCACGGTGGTGGTGGTGTCGG
>JAUXST010000860.1 GCA_030679805.1 Reyranella sp.
CGCCGATACGCTCGCCCAGGCCAAGGATGCGGCCGAGCTGGTCGAGATAGATTATGAGCCGATCCCGTCGGTGACGCTCACCGAAGACACGGTCAAGCCCGGCGCGCCGGCCGTATGGGACGATTGCCCGGACAACATCTCCAACTTCATCGAGCGCGGCAACAAGGCCGCGACCGAGGAGGCGATCAAGGGCGCCGCGAAGGTCATCAAGCGCCGCTACGTCATCACGCGCGTGCATGCCCAGTACATGGAGCCGCGCGGCACCCTGGGCGTCTACGACCCGGGCGAGGATCGCATGACGCTCTATGCGGACGTGCAGTATCCCCACCGCGTGCGCAACATGCTGGCGCAGAACGTGTTCAAGGTGCCCGAAAGCAAGATGCGGGTGATCACGGGCGATGTCGGCGGAGGCTTCGGCACCAAGGGCTGGCAGTATGTCGAGCACCGGCTGACCCTGTGGGCGGCCCGCAAGCTGCTGCGGCCGGTCAAATGGTGCTGCGAACGCTCGGAGGCGGTGATGGCCGACGAGCATGGCCGCGACAATGTCGGCGAGATCGAGCTGGCGCTCGACGCGGACAACAGGTTCGTGGCGTTGCGCCTCAACATGCTGGCCAATATCGGCGCCTATGTCGGCTCCGACCGCAACCTGCTGGCGCCCTTCGGCATGATCGGCACGGTGCTGGGCGTCTACCTGATCCCCAAGGCCTACATCAACGTGGTGGGCGTGCTCTCGAACACCAACCCGACGGCGCCCTATCGCGGCGCCGGGCGGCCGGAGGCGATCTACCTGATCGAGCGCCTGATCGACGATGCAGCGCGCGAGCTGGGCGTCGACCGGGTCGAGCTGCGGCGCAGGAACATGCTGTCCGAAGCGGCCTTGCCGTACCAGAGCCCGGTCGGGCCGTACTACGACTGCGGCGAGTTCGAGAAGAACATGGACATGGCGCTGAAGCTCGCCGACGTGGCAGGCTATGCGGCGCGCGCCGAGGAGTCGAAGAAGCGCGGCAAGCTGCGCGGGCTCGGCAT
>JAUXST010000875.1 GCA_030679805.1 Reyranella sp.
CTGGGCGGTTGCCTGCTGTTCAACACTTCCAAGCAGGCGGTGAACCCCGGCCCCGACTTCGGCCCCTACGGACTGCCCAAGGCCGCGACGCTGTTCCTGATGCGCCAGTACGCGCTCGACCATGGCGCCGACGGCATCCGCGCCAACGCCGTCAACGCCGACCGCATCCGCACCGGCCTGCTCACCGACGACATGATCGCCCAGCGCTCCAAGGCGCGTGGCTTGAGCGAAGCCGACTATATGGGCGGCAACCTGCTCGGCCTCGAAGTGACGGCCGACGACGTCGCCCAGGCCTTCGTTTCGCTGGCCAAAGCGGCCCGGACGACAGGGGCTGTCACGACCGTGGACGGTGGTAACATCGCGGCGGCCTTGCGATAGGCTTCTCCACCCGGGAGGTCTTCATGCCGATCGAGACACGCTCTCTCCGCCCGACCATGGGCGCCGTCGTGACCGGCATCGATGCGCGCCGGCCGCAGACCGCGGCCGAGGTTGCGGCCATCGAGGCCGGCATGGACAGGCATGCCGTCCTGGTGCTGCCCGGCCAGGACCTCACCGACGAGCAGCAGCTCGCCTTCACGCGCAACTTCGGGCCGCTCGAGGAAGGCGCCAACTCAACGGTGCGCGCCAATGAACTCCGCCTCGCACCGACCTTCGCCGACGTCTCCAACCTCGACAAGAGCGGCGCGAAGCTGGCGCGCGACAACAAGCGCCGCATGGCCGCCCTCGGCAACCGCCTCTGGCACTCCGACGCCTCGTTCCGCGCCGTGCCGGCCCGCTATTCGCTGCTGAGCGGCCGTATCGTCACGACCGACGCCGGCAACACCGAGTTCGCCGACATGGGCGCCGCCTACGATGCGCTCGATGCGGCCACCAAGGCCGAAGTCGAGGATCTGGTCTGCGAGCACTCGCTGATCTATTCCCGCCAGCAGCTCGGCTTTGCCGAATTCCTGCCCGACGAGCGCGTCTCGATGAGGCCCGTGCTGCAGCGCCTGGTGCGCACGCACCCCGTCACCGGCCGCAAATCGCTGTTCCTGTCGGCCCATATCGGCGCCATCGTCGGCTGGCCGCGGCCCGAGGCGATGGCCTTCGTGCGCGACCTGATGGAACACGCGACCCGGGCGGAGTTCGTCTACGTCCATCGCTGGACGAAGCATGACCTGGTGATGTGGGACAACCGCACGACCATGCACCGTGTGCGCCGCTTCGACGACCTGAACGTCATCCGAGACCTGCGCCGCACCACGACGCGCGGCGACGGCTTGACGGTGACCGAGCAGGCGATACGATAAGTGTCGTGATCCGCAGGATTTCGATTCTCATCGCGTTTTGCATGGTGTTGTTCGCCATCCAGGCGGCCGTCGCCAAGGACATGCGCTTTCCCGCGACCGGCAATCCAGCCTTTTCCTTCCGCATGCCCGACGACTGGACCACCGAGGAGGGTGACGACGACAGTCTCCTCGTGGCCAGCGGCGATCACAGCATGGCCTTCACTCTGATGCTCGAGACGAGCGATGAGCCATTCAACGACGACATCCTCGACGAAATCGCCACAGTGGCGTTCAAAGTCGCGAAAGCGGCCCCGCCGAAACGCAAGGAAGCTGCTTCGATAGCGGGATTTCCGGGTTTTTCCTACGCCTCGGCGGCGACGAACGATGCCGGCGCCATTGTCAGGCTGACGCTGTACCTCGTACGAATCGACAAGACGCACTTGGCCGTGTGTAACAGGATCGAGGCCGCGGACAATTCGCCGACGCAGCGGAAAATCGCCGATACCGTGCTTCGGGGCATGACGATCAGTCCGCCGCGCTGATCGCCCTCAGCGTCCGGCGAACTCCGCGTCCTTCTTCGGAATGAGATCGTAGGGCAACGCGAAGCCCGGCATCGCCTTCAGGCGGTCGCGCCAGGCGGCAAGGTTGGGGCGCGTGTCGATCGACATCCCGCCCTCGTGCGCGAACACCATGCGGCCCCAGCAGCCGATGTCGGCGATCGAACAGGCATCGCCCACCAGCCATTCGCGGCCGGCCAGAGACTTGTCGGCGAAGTCGAGCGCCGCTTCGGCCTGCGGGCGGAAGAAGTTCACGATGTCCTGTGACACGTCGGGGCGGAAGCGGGCGAAGTGGCGGACGCGCGCCACGTTGGTGATGGCGTCGTTCTCCCACGACAGCCACTCGCGCGCCTGCCAGCGGTGCTGCTCGGTCCTGGGCTCGAAATGGCCGGTCGTGCGCGCGAGATAGTCGAGCACGACATTCGACATCACGAGGGTGAGGCCACGGTGGCGCAGCACCGGCACCTGGCCGTAGCGGTTGAGGGCGAGGTGGGCCGCCTCCTTCTGCACGCCGTTCTTGAGATTGACCGTGCGGAACGAAAACGGCAGGCCGGCGAGCGCCAAGAAAAGCATCGGCTTGTAGCTCGAGCTCGAGGTGAAACTGCCGTGCAGAACGAGGCGGTCTTCGATCATATCGTCTCCTGTGGCGCGGGCCCATGGCCTTTCCCGGCCGCAATTCGTACTCTCTCGCGTCCGAGGAGGAAACGAACATGACGACGCTCAAGCGCCGCAAGGTCGGCAAAACAAAACTCGAAGTCACCGAACTGGGGCTGGGCGGCGCGCCGATGGGCGGCTTTCGCGCCACCATCAGCGACGCCGAGGCGGTGAAGCTGACCGACGACGGCTACGACGCCGGCATCCGCTACTTCGACACCTCGCCCTACTACGGCTACGGCCGCAGCGAGCTGCGCATGGGCGCGGCGCTCCGCGAAAAGCCGCGCGACAGCTACGTGCTGTCGACCAAGATCGGCCGCGTCCTGCATGCGATGAAGCCCGGCGAAAAGCCGCCGGCGGATTTTCGCGAGAACGGCCTGCCCGGTTTCGCGCCGGTCTACGACTACACCTACGACGGCGTCATGCGCTCGCTGGAGCACTCACATATGAGGCTCGGCCTGCAGAAGATCGACATCGCCCTGATCCACGACGTCGATTTCTGGACCACCAAGGACCGCGCCGTGCTCGAGGAGCGCTTCAAGACGGTGATGGACTCGGGCTATCGCGCGCTCGACGAGTTGCGCCGCGCCGGCATCATCGGCGCCATCGGTGTCGGCATCAACGAGAGCGACACCAGCACGCGCTTCATCAAGGCGGGTGACTTCGACTGCATGCTGCTGGCCGGGCGCTACACGCTCCTCGAGCAGGGCGCGCTCGAGGAATTCCTGCCGGAGTGCACCAAGCGCCACGTCTCGGTGATCCTGGGCGGGCCGTACAATTCCGGCATCCTGACCGGCAACGTGAAGGCCGGCGCCACGCACGACTATGTCGCGGCCCCCGCGGCGCTGATCGAAAAGGCGCAGAAGATCGAGGCGGTGTGCCAGCGCCACGGCGTGCCCCTGGGCGCCGCGGCGATGCAGTTCCCGCTGTTCCATCCGGCCCTCTGCGCGGTGATCCCGGGCGCCCTCAGCACGGCCGAGGTGAAGCAGAACGTGGGCCACATGAGCGTGAAGATCCCGGTCGAGCTGTGGAGCGAACTGAAGCGCGAGAAGCTGCTCGATCCCGCCGCGCCGACGCCGAACTGAGGAAACCACCATGAAGATCGTCGACGCACAGATCCACATCTGGTCGCAGACCGTGACGCCGCCCTCGGGGCTGCATCGCAAGGTCGAGAAGTTCACCGCGTAAGAAGCATTGAAGGAGATGGACGAGGCCGGCGTCGCCGCCGCGCTCATTCATCCGCCCTACAGTTGGGATCCGACCTCCAATCAGCTGGCACTCGACGCTGCCCGGAAATACCCCGAGCGCTTCGCCGTGATGGGCCAGTTCCCGCTGCAAGATCCTGAAAGTCGCAAGCGCATCGTGGGCTGGCGCAAGCAACCGGGCATGATGGGCCTGCGCTGGGCATTGCTGCAGCCGGCCGAACAGCAATGGTTGAACGACGGCCTGCTCGACTGGGTGTGGCCCGCCGCCGAAAAGGAGGGGATCCCGGTCGCGACGATGGGCGGCATCTTTCCCGACAAGTTCCGCGCCATCGCCGAGGCACACCCGAACCTGAAAATGATCGTCGACCATTGCGGACTGAACCGCCACGGCCAGGACGAAGAGGCCTTCATCCATCTCGACAAGCTGGTGGCGCTCGCCAAGCTGCCCAACGTGGCAGTCAAGGCGACCGGCGCGCCGCACTACTCGACCAAGGGCTACCCGTTCCGCAACATCCAGGACGGGCTGCACCGCATCTTCGACGCCTTCGGGCCCAAGCGCTTCTTCTGGGGCACCGACATCACCCGCATGCAATGCA
This sequence comes from Reyranella sp., assembly GCA_030679805.1. GTDB lineage: Bacteria > Pseudomonadota > Alphaproteobacteria > Reyranellales > Reyranellaceae > Reyranella. The sequence continues at coordinate 4,281 of JAUXST010000875.1, forward strand.
GCTACCGCCAGTGCGTGACCTTCTTCACCGAGGCACTGCCGTGGCTGAAGGGCCGCGACCTCGAAGACGTGATGGGCCGCAGTCTCTGCGAGTGGATCGGCTGGAAACTGAAGTTCGATTGATGGCCACCAAGGCAAAAGCCGACACAAAGCGTGTGCGAGAGATTCTCCGCGACGTGAAGCGTTTGGCAGCTGAGTACTACCAGCTGACTGGCAAGCCACTTGGAGTGACCGGCGAGGTAGCCGAATACAATGCCGCAAATTTACTGAAACTCGAACTGGCTCCGCCGAGAACGGCCGGCTACGACGCGATCCGCCGCACTAAGGAAGGAATCCAGCGTATCCAAATCAAAGGTCGTGCCTATGGGAACCTTGCAACGCCGAATCAACGTATGGGTGCGATTGAGAAGGGCGCCGCCTGTGACTCTGTTCTTCTTGTCCTGATGGACAACAAGACGTTGGATCCTCGCGAGATTTGGGAAGCGCCGATGGCGGCAGTTGATCAAAGACTTCTGAAGCCCGGCTCGAAAGCTCGAGACCGAGGCGCGCTCGGCGTTCCGGAATTCAAGCGGCTCGCTAAGAGAGTCTGGCCTGTAAGTTGAGCCGCTACTTCTTCAACGGCATTATCTGGCCGCGAATCTCGCCGTCGGGAAACTTCTCGGTCATCACGTTGACGTACCAGCGGCCGGCCACGACCTCGGCG
>JAUXST010000880.1 GCA_030679805.1 Reyranella sp.
GTCGCCAATGCGGTAGGTACCCGCGCTGTGCCACGCCATGCGAATGAAGAGCGGCCCGTAATGACCGTAGTCGGCCGGCAACCAGTCCTGCGAGTCGGTCATCAGCGCATAGAGGTCCTTCTTCAGGGCCTGGAGGTCGAGCTTCTTGAACTCCTCCGCGTAATCGAAGTCCTTGCCCATGGGATCGGACAGCGGTGAATTCTGGCTCAGAATCTTGAGGTTCAACTGGTTCGGCCACCAGTCACGATTCGACCTGCCCGCGAAAGTCGCGTTGGGACGAGTCCCATGCATCACCGGGCACTTGCCGGCGTTCCCGGCTTTCTGTTCATCCATCTCTCTCTCCGATCATGGCTGGGTTGGTTGAACTGGTCCGCAGACGAAAACTAACTCTCTTTGGTTGATCGCCTCTATATCAGATTAGAATAATTCTAAACAAGGGGTCATTGCACCCTATTTTCGTGGCTGCCATCTTGATTGCCGTGTCCAAGTCACCGTCCAGTCCTGCCCCCCGCCCGCGCCGCGTCGCGCTTTTCGTCACCTGCCTCGTCGATCTGTTCCGACCCTCGGTCGGCTTCGCCGCGGTAAAACTTCTCGAGGAGGCGGGCTGCACGGTCGAAGTGCCGCCCCTTCAGGTTTGCTGCGGCCAGCCCGCCTACAACAGCGGCGACCGCGCCACCACGCGGGCGATCGCAGCCCAGGTCATCGACACCTTCGAAGGCTACGACGCCGTCGTGGCACCGTCCGGTTCCTGTGGCGGCATGTTGAGTCATCACTATCCCGGCCTTTTCGACGACGATCCGGCGATGAAGGTCCGGGCCGAGAATCTCGCCGGGCGCAGTTACGAATTGATGGCATTCCTGGTCGACGTGCTGGGTGTGGACAAGGTTGCGGCGCGCTACGACGGCGCCGTGACCTATCACGATTCCTGCTCCGGCCTGCGCGAGCTCGGCGTCAAGGACCAGCCCCGGCGGCTACTGGCGACCGTCCAAGGCCTGTCGGTCCGCGAAATGAAGACGCCCGAGGTGTGCTGCGGCTTCGGCGGCACCTTCTGCGTGAAATATCCCGAAATATCGAACGCCATGGTCGGCGAAAAATCGGCCGATATCACGGCCTCGGGCGCCGGCACGCTGCTGGCGGGCGACCTCGGCTGCCTGATGAACATGGCCGGCAAGCTGCAGCGCGAGGGCAGCGCCGTGCGGGTGCGTCACGTCGCCGAAGTGCTGGCTGGCATGGGCGATCTGCCGCCGATTGGCGAGCCGGAACGCGGTGGGCCCAGCTGATGGAATCGACGGCTCATTCCTTCAAGGAGAATGTCGACCACGCATTGGCCGATACGAACCTGCAGGACTCGCTCGCCATGCTGAAGGTGGGCTTCTCGGAGCGCCGCCGCCAGGCGGCCGAGCGGCTGCCCGAATTCGAGGCCCTGCGCGACCGCGCGCGCGACATCAAAAACCACGCGCTGGCCAATCTCGATTTCTACCTGGAAGAGTTCGAGCGCAAGGTGCTGGCGCTGGGCGGCCATGTCCACTGGGCGCCGACCGCGGCCGACGCGCGACGCATCATCGGCGAGCTGTGCCAGAGCATGGGCGCCCGAACCGTCGCCAAGTCGAAGTCGATGGTGGCCGAGGAGATCGCGCTCAACGAGCACCTCGAGGAGCTGGGCATCTCGCCGATCGAGACCGACCTCGGCGAATACATCATCCAGCTCCGCCACGAGCCGCCCAGCCATATCATCGCGCCGGCGGTCCATCTGACAAAGGACCAGGTGGCCGATACCTTCCTTGAGCATCACGCCAAGCTGGGTTTCACCAAGCGTCTGACCGAGCGCAACGACCTCGTCGCCGAAGCCCGCCATGTGCTGCGCCAGAAATTCCTCGATGCCGACGTCGGCCTGACCGGCGCCAACTTCCTGGTGGCCGAGACCGGCTGGTCGATGCTGGTGACCAACGAGGGCAATGCCGATCTTTCCAACACGCTGCCCAAAATGCACATCGTGCTGGCCAGCATCGAGAAGGTGATCCCCACCCTCGAGGACGCCGCCGTCCTGCTGCGCGTGCTTGCGCGTTCGGCGACGGGGCAGGAGTCATCGGCCTACACCACGCTCAACACCGGGCCGAAACGGGCAGGCGATCTCGACGGACCGGAGCACTATCACGTCGTCATCCTCGACAACGGCCGCTCGGCGGTGCTCGGCACCGAGATGCAGGAGATCCTGCGCTGCATCCGCTGCGGCGCCTGCATGAACCATTGCCCGGTCTACGGAGCGATCGGCGGACACGCCTATGGCTGGGTCTATCCCGGGCCGCTGGGCGCCGTGCTGACACCGCAGCTGATCGGCGTCGAGGAAGCGGGCAACCTGCCCAACGCATCGACCTTCTGCGGCCGTTGCGAGAGCGTCTGTCCGGTGCGCATCCCCTTGCCCAAGCTGATGCGGCACTGGCGCGAGCGCGAGTTCGAGCGCCACCTGACGCCCGTGGCCGTCCGCCAGGGCCTGGCGCTGTGGAGCTTCGTCGCCCGCCGGCCGGCGCTTTATCGCCGTCTCACGGGCCTCGCCAATCGCGTGCTGGCGCTGTTCGGACGGGCCGAGGGCCGCTATCGCGCGATGCCGCTGGCTGGCGGCTGGACGCGCTTCCGCGACCTGCCCGCACCCCCGGCCGGCGGCACGTTCCATGCCCAGTGGAAGAAGAAGAGGGCGGCATGAGCGAGTCTGCGACGACGGCCAGGGCCCAGATCCTGAACGGCATCCGCCGCTCGCTCCGTCGCGGCGAGATCTCGGGCGATCAGCGCCAGGCCGTCGAG
>JAUXST010000884.1 GCA_030679805.1 Reyranella sp.
CGGCGGGTCCGGGGTGTTCTTGTCACGGGGATCGTTGGGGTTGCGCAGGAAGTTCCCCTCGGCCACCAGCTTGAAGCCCGCGGCCTCGACTTCCTTGCGCAGAAACGCCTCTTCGACGCGATGCAGCGTGCCCGACTCGGAGATACCGGTGCCGGGACGGCCAGCATGGTCGGCTATGACGTAGAATCCGCCCGGCTTCAGCGCGCGGAAGGCCGCCTGGTTCATCTTGGCGCGATCGACGTTCAGAAATCCGAGGTCGTGATAGTTGAACATCAGGGTCACGAGATCGAAGCGCCCGTCCGCGAGTTCGGGCGGAAGGGGATCCTCGAACGGCCGCGAGAGGGCGGTAATCGGCGCGGCGGCCCCGCCCGCACTCTTGAGCTTGTCGTTGCGGTCGGCGAGGGCCACCGGCGAGAGGCGCGGTGGCGCGGGAGGTGCCGGCGGTGCAGTGCTCGGCGCCGCGGCGCCAGCGGTCGGATGGCTGTTGCCCTCGGGTGCGGCGGGACGCGGCGGGGGCTGGCCGGGATTGCGCGGCCGGCTTTGGCCATAGACGGCGCCGGCTGGCCCGATCGTCCGCGCCAGCAGCTCCGTCGTGTAGCCGCCGCCGGCGCTGAGATCGAGGGCGGTGATGCCGGGGCGAATGCCAATGAAGACCAGCATCTCCTGGGGCTTGCGGCGTCGGTCGTTGACGCGATCGGCGTCGCTGCGATCCGGGCTCGCCACGATCTTGGCGGCCTGTTCGGCCGACACCGGCGGCGCGGCGGCGGGCTGGGCATTGGCGGTATGGAGGCCGAGGCCCAGGCTGGCGCCGACGGCGATCGTCGCCAGGAAATGCAGTCGTCTGATCTTCATGGGGTTGTCCTCCATTCGGCCTGAACGTCCACGTCCGCCTCGGTCGTCGCAAGCCGTTGACGTTTGAACGCTTCGGGCGCGAGACGCGACAATGCCCACACTGCGGCGCCGCGTACCAGAGGCGAAGGATCCGCGAGCAGCCGCTCGACGGCGGGCAAGGCCGTCTCTGGCGCGGTGCTGTTGCCCAGCGCATAGGCGACGTTCCGCACAAAGCGGTCGCGGCCGATGCGCTTGATGGCCGTGCCGGCGAAGCGCCGGCGAAAGCCCGCATCGTCGAGGGCCGCCAGTTCGACGAGCGTGGGCGCGGTGAGTTCCGGTCGCGGCAGGAAGGCCGCCTCCTGAGCGGTCTGGGCGAACTTGTTCCACGGGCAGGCGGCCAGGCAATCGTCGCAGCCGTAGATGCGGTTGCCGAGGGCCGCGCGGAATTCTCGGTCGATCGAGCCTTCGTGCTCGATGGTGAGATAAGAGATGCAGCGCCTGGCGTCGAGCTTGTAGGGTGCGGGGAAGGCCGCCGTCGGGCAGGCATCTAGGCAGGCGCGACACTGGCCGCAGTGATCGCTCTCGCCGGCATCCGACGGCAGCCTGGTCGACAGCAGCAGCTCACCCAGGAACAGCCACGAGCCGAAGCGGCGCGACACCAGGTTGGTGTGCTTGCCCTGCCAGCCGTGGCCGGCGACCTGGGCCGCCTGCTTCTCCATCAGCGGCGCGGTGTCGACGAAGACTTTTATCGAATGGCGGTAGTTGTCCCAGATGAAGCGGCCCAGCGCCTTCAGGCGCGTCTTCATCACCTCGTGATAGTCGCGGCCTTGGGCATAGACCGAGATGGCGCCCCGCTCGCGCTCATCCTGAAGCGTGCGCGGGTCGTGCGTCGGCCCATAGTTCATCGCCACTGACACGACGGTTTTTGCGCCGGGCCACAGCGTTACGGGATCGACACGCTCGGGCGCCCGCTTGCCCAGCCATCCCATGTCGCCGTGCAAACCCCGCTCCACGAATTCCGTCAATTGTGCGAGCCGCGTGGCGCGCGCCTCGGGGGCGAGCGTGGCCGATGCGAATCCCACGGCATCGAAGCCCAGCCGCAGCGCCTCGTCACGGATGGCGTCGCGCAGCTCGAGCGGGGTTGCCTTGCGCGGCGGTCGCTTGGGGGTCGGCGGCAGCCGGGCCACGATCGCCCTCCGACTATCCTCGGCC
>JAUXST010000885.1 GCA_030679805.1 Reyranella sp.
ATTCGGCGTGGGGTTGAGACGGGGTTGTTCTTGGGACTGTCCACGGGTCAGCACCCGCGGCGGCTGCACCAGGCCTAAAAGGCGACCCGCGGGCGTGCCGCGGGAGGTCTTGCCGGAATGAAAAAAGCCGGCGCGGTCCAAGCGCCAACCTATCAAAATACATAGCATATTCCTGCTGAACCTGCAGTTCACATCTGCGTGAGCGGATGCTGGCAGTGCAAGCACAATGCCGTCCCTTTCCAGCAGGCCTTAGTGGGGCGAGCCTGCGGATAGACCGGCAGGGCATCCTCGAGCCTGACCCAGGAGAGCCGCGACCGGCCGTAGGTATAGTCGATCGGCGGTGCCTGTTCGGCGTCCTCCAGCGAGCAGGCCGTGACGTCGATCTTGTCGGAATGCCCTGTCGATTCGAACGTGAGCGGCGTGCCGCAGGCCGCGCAAAAGGTCCGCGTCGCCTGCTCGGACGACCTGAAGCGCGCGGGCTCGCCCGCGACAAAGCGGAACGAGCCGGCCGGAACGCTGAACCAGGCGACGAACGGCGCGCCGCTGGTGCCGCGGCAGGTCGTGCAATGGCAGGCTGTCCTCTGCTGCGGACTCGCCGCCGTCTCGTACCGGACGGCGCCGCAATAACATCCACCCTTCAGCATCGGGACCTCCCCCGGCTCACTTCCCGCAGTATGCCTCGATACGGTAGCCGTCGGGATCGACGACGAAGGCAGCGTAGTAGTTCGGACTGTAGTCCGCCCGCACGCCGGGCTTGCCGTTGTCCGTGCCGCCGGCCTTGAGCGCCGCGGCATGGAAGGCATCGACCGCCTTTCGGTCCTTGGCGACGAAGCAGAAGTGCAGGCCCGATTCCATATCGGCCTTCACCGGTTTCTTGGTAACGCCCAGCCACAGGCCCACGGCCTTGTCGCCGTAGCCCAGCGATCCCTCGCCATCGCTCAGCCGCGTGTAGCCCAGCGGCGCGAGCGCCGCGTCATAGAACTTTCCCGCCCGCTTGATGTCGCTGACGCCGATGGAAACGTGGTCGAACATGGTCTGATCCTCTCTTAACTATATAACTGGTTATATGGTTAATAGCAGGCATCTGCCTTGTCAACCGCTCAACCGGTTACTAAGTCTGACAAATGAATCGACCCGATCTGTGCCTGGAGTTCGTCAATACGCGCTATTGGCGAGGCCAGGCGGCGCCGACCGAGACACTGACGGCGCCGGAGGAACTGGCGGCCTGGGTGGCCGCCAATGGCGGGCCCAAATCGGTCAAACCGACGACACCCAAGGAGTTCGATCGTGCGATCGAGTTGCGCGAGAGCCTGCATCGCCTGTTCGATGCCCAGGCGCAGGACAAAACGCCTGCCGCACGCGATCTAGAAGCGCTCAATGCGGCCCTGGCGGCAGCACCTGCGCGCACGACGCTCAGGCGCGAACGCGGCGGCTACGGCTGGGACGTCGACATGAAATCGGGAACAGCGCTTGCCCTGCTGGCACCGGTCCTGTGGACGGCGGGCGATCTGCTGGCCGGCCCCCGGCTCGACCGCGTGCGCCGCTGCGCCAATCCCGAGTGCGGCTGGCTGTTCCTCGACGACAGCCGCGCCGGCAAGCGGCGCTGGTGTTCCATGCAAAGCTGCGGCAATCGCGCCAAGGCGCGGCGGCATTATCACAAGAGCCGCGAGGAGTAGCGGACAAAAAAAGGGCCCGTGAGGGCCCTTCTCATAACTACCGTGTGGGCTCTCGCGCCTCTGAAGGCGCTGCCGCCCACCGGCGCTAAGCGCAGCTTAGCGCAGGATGCTTTGCAGCTTCATGGCGACGCCCATGTCGCCCTCGATCTTGAGCTTGCCGGTCATGAAAGCCGTCATGCCATCGAGCTTGCCGCCGATCAGGTCGGAAAAGTCGCCGAAATCCATCTTGATGGTGCAGTCCGCGGCCTTGTCGTCGTTGCTGATGGCGGGCGGTGTCTGGTTGCCGTCGATATGGACGACACCCTGATCCGTGGTGAACTTCACAGAGTTTCCGAAGGCGGTCTTCTTGGACGCGCCCTCCTGCATCTTTGCGGTGATTTCCTGCAACGTCATGGCTTGCTCCCGGCTTTCGAAGGACCGGTCCCGATTACTTGACCTTTACGTAAACGTCAACTACAGCCCGAGCATCGAACCGCACATCACAAGAGGCTTTGATGCACGGGCCGCCGGCCGATAAGAGCCGGAGAGAAACGTGGAGGAAACATGTCGTATCGCTCGGTCTTCAAACCGGGACTGTTTGAGGGCCAGACCGTGATCGTCACCGGTGGCGGCAGCGGAATCGGGCGCTGCACGGCGCATGAGATCGCAGCGCTGGGCGCACACGTGGTGATCACCGGCCGCAAGCCGGAGAAGCTCGACGTCGTGAAGGCCGAGATCGAGGCATCGGGCGGCACCTGCGAGACCCACGCCTTCGACATCCGAGAAGAGACCCAGGTGAAGGAGGCGATCGAGAAGATCGTCGCCGCCAACAGCCGCATCCACGGCCTGTTCAACAATGCCGGCGGCCAGTTCCCCTCGCCTGCCGCCTCGATGAGCGCCAAGGGCTTCGACGTCGTGGTGCGCAACAACCTCACCGGCGGCTTCATCGTCAGCCGTGAAGTCTTCACCCAATCGATGGAGAAGCACGGCGGCTCGATCGTCAACATGGCGGCCGACATGCGCAACGGCTTCCCCAACATGGCCCACACCGGCGCCGCGCGCGCGGGCATGGTGAACCTCTCGATGACGCTCGCCCACGAATGGGCCTATGCCGGCGTGCGCGTGAATGCCGTGTCGCCCGGCTGGATCGCCTCCTCGGGCATGGACACCTACACCGGCGAATTCAAGGACCGCATTCCCAAACTCCGGACCTACTGCCCGCTCGGCCGGCTCGGCACCGAAAGCGAGGTCTCGGCCGCGGTCTGCTTCCTGCTGAGCGATGCCGCGGCCTACGTCACCGGCACCGAGCTTCGCATCGACGGCGGCGTGCCGCTCGGCAACCGCTCGATGGACCTCGTGACGACCGACCGTTCCAAGCCCTTCAACGGCTTCCATCTCGCCAAGACGCCCAAAGTGCTGGGAGGCGAATAGCCCATGCCGGTCTTCGAAAGCCAGATCGACATCAACAGCGACGAGTTCGGGCGCAACCGCGAGAGGATGCTGGCGGCGATCCAGGAGTTCCGCGACGCCGAGGCCGTCGTCCAGGCCGCCACCGAGAAATCGCGCGCCCGCTTCGCCAAGCGCAAGCAACTGATGCCGCGCGAGCGCATCGCATTGCTGCTCGACCGCGGCGCGCCGTTCCTCGAGCTGATGAGCCTGGCCGGCTACCGCATGTACGACGACAAGGACGGCACCGGCGCAGGCGGCGGGGCGATTGCCGGCATCGGCTACGTCCAAGGCGTGCGCTGCATGGTGTCGGCCTCCAACAGCGCGGTGAAGGGCGGCACCATCTCGCCCTCGGGTCAGCGCAAGGGCCAGCGCATGCAGCAGGTCGTGATGGAGAACAAGCTGCCGCTCGTCTACCTGGTCGAATCGGGCGGCGCCAACCTGATGTACCAGGCTGAGATCTTCATTCCGGGCGGTCGCGGCTTCGCCAACCAGGCGCGCATGTCGGCGCGCGGCATCCCGCAGGTAACGGTCGTGCACGGTTCCTCGACCGCAGGCGGCGCCTATCTGCCCGGCCTCTCCGACTACGTCATCATGGTGCGCAACCAAGCCAAGGTGTTCTTGGCCGGCCCGCCGCTCCTGAAGGCCGCGACCGGGGAGATCGCAACCGACGAGGATCTGGGCGGCGCGGAAATGCACGCCACCGTCTCGGGCGTCGCCGAATGGATGGCCGAGAACGACGCCGACGGCATCCGCATGGCGCGCGACGTGATCGCGAGCTGGCACTGGAACGACAGGCTACCGCCCAGCAAGGACAGGCCGTTCAAGGAACCGCGCTACGACATCGAGGAGCTTTGCGGCGTGGTGCCGCCCTCGCACAAGGATCCATACGACGTGCGCGAGGTGATCGCCCGCCTCGTCGATGGCTCGGATTTCCTCGAATTCAAGGGCCTCTATGACCAGCAGACGATCTGCGGCTGGGCCGAGATCGAGGGCGAGCCGGTGGCTTTCATCGGCAACAACGGGCCGATCACCGTCAAAGGCTCGGTGAAGGCCGCGCAATTCATCCAGCTCTGCTGCCAGCAGGGCACGCCGATCGTCTATCTGCAGAACACTACCGGCTACATGGTGGGGACCGAGGCCGAGCGCGGCGGCATCGTCAAGCACGGCTCCAAGATGATCCAGGCGGTGGCCAATGCGACGGTGCCGCAGATCACAATCGTGATCGGCGGAAGCTTCGGCGCCGGCAACTACGGCATGTGCGGGCGTTCCTACGATCCGCGCTTCATCTTCGCCTGGCCCAACAGCCGCACCGCGGTCATGGGTGGCGAGCAGGCAGCGGGCGTGATGAAGACCGTGACCGAGCAGAAATTCCTGCGCGAGGGCAAGGAGCCGCCCCGGGAGCAGATCGACAAGATGTTCAAGGGCATCGTCGACCAGTTCGAGCGCGAATCGACGGCGCTCTACGGCACGGCGCATCTGTGGGACGATGGCATCATCGATCCGCGCGACACGCGCCGGGTGCTGGCCTTCACCCTCTCGATCGCCCGCGAATCGATCGTGCGACCGCTCAATCCGATAACTTTCGGCGTAGCAAGGATGTAGAGATGAAATTCACGCCAGAACACGAGGCCTTGCGCCAAACCTGGAAGACGCTGATCGACCGTGAGGTCAATCCCAACGTCGACGAGTGGGAGAAGGCGGGCCAATTTCCGGCCCACGAGCTGTTCAAGAAGATGGGCAACGCCGGCCTGCTGGGCGTCGACAAGCCGGTGCAGTTCGGCGGCTCGGGCCTCGATTTCTCCTACGCCATGATCTGCTCGGAATCGCTCGGGCTGGTGAACGGCGGCTCGATCCCGATGGCGACCGGGGTGCAGATCTCGATGGCAACACCGGCGCTCGCCCGCTACGGCAGCGATGAGCTGCGTCAGGAGTTCCTCGCCCCGGCCATCAGCGGCGATTACGTGGCCTGCCTCGGCGTCTCGGAGACCGGCGCCGGCTCCGATGTCGCCTCGATCAAGACCACCGCCAACAAGGTTGGCGGC
>JAUXST010000891.1 GCA_030679805.1 Reyranella sp.
TGGCCAAGCCCGGCGCCATCCTGGCCACCAACACCTCCGGCCTCGACATCAACCAGATCGCCACCTACACCAAGCGGCCGGGCGACGTGATCGGCATGCACTTCTTCTCGCCGGCCAATGTCATGAAGCTCCTGGAGAACGTGCGGGGCAAAGCGACGGAGAAGGACGTCATCGCCACCGTCATGTCGTTCTCCAAGAAGATCGGCAAGATTCCCGTCCTGGTCGGGGTCTGCGAGGGCTTCGTCGGCAACCGCATGCTGCGCATGCGCGGCATCCAGTCGTCCTACATGATGGAAGAAGGCGCCCTTCCCCAACAGATCGACAAGGTGGTGTTCGACTACGGCTTCCCGATGGGCCCCTTCGCCATGAGCGACCTCGCCGGCAACGACGTGGGCTGGCGCATCCGCCAGGGCAAGAAGGAGAAGGAAAAGCGCAACGTCCGCTACACCGGCTACGTCGCCGACGCGATCTGCGAGCTCGGCCGCTTCGGCCAGAAGACCGGCGCCGGTTACTACAAGTACAACCTGCCCGACCGCACGCCGATCCCCGATCCCGAGGTCGAGAAGATCATCGAGGAGACGTCCAAGAAGCTCGGCATCACCCGCCGCGCCATCTCCGACCAGGAGATCCTGGAGCGCGCGCTCTATCCGATGGTAAACGAGGGCGCCAAGATCCTGGAAGAAGGCATGGCACAGCGCGCGCTCGACATCGACGTGATCTGGGTCAACGGCTACGGCTGGCCGGTCTATCGCGGCGGCCCGATGTGGTGGGCCGACAACGTGGTCGGCCTGAAAACCATCCACAATGCGCTCCTGAAGTATCGCGACGCCTCCGGCGACCCGTTCTGGGAGCCCGCGCCGCTGCTCAAGAAGCTGGTGCAGGAAGGCAAGAAGTTCTCTACGGTTTGATCAATTCGAGTTTGAGGGAAGGAAAATCCAATGGCTGATGCCGTCATCGTCTCCACCGCCCGCACCCCGATCGGAAGAGCCTTCCGCGGCGTGTTCAACGACACCCATGGTGCCGACATGGGCGCCCATGTGATCAAGCATGCCGCCGAGCGCGCCAAGCTCGATCTGGCGGAGGTCGAGGACGTGCTCCTGGGTTGCGCCGCGCCTGAGGGCACGACGGGCTCCAACGTCGCCCGCGTCTCGGCAATGCGTGCCGGCGCGCCGGTCAGCGTCTCGGGCGCCACCGTCAACCGCTTCTGCTCCTCGGGCCTGCAGACCATCTCGATGGCGGCCCAGCGCATCCTGGTCGACAAGGTGCCGGTGATGATCGCGGGCGGCCTCGAGTCGGTCTCGCTGGTCCAGGGCCCGCCGGGCGGCAACAAGAACCGCCTGGTCAATCCCTGGGTGCAGGAGCACGTGCCCGGCATCTATCACAGCATGATCCAGACCGCCGACACGGTGGCGGCGCGCTACAAGATCAGCCGCGAGGCGCAGGACGAGTATTCCCTGCAGAGCCAGCTCCGCACTGCGGCGGGCCAGCAGGCCGGCAAGTTCGACGACGAGATCGTGCCGATGGAAACCACGATGCTGGTCACCGACAAGAACACCAACGAGACCACCAGGAAGACGGTGAAGCTCGCCAAGGACGAGGGCAACCGCCCCGACACCAACATCGAGGGCCTGGCCAAGCTGCAGCCGGTGATGGGTCCCGACAAATGGATCACGGCCGGCAACGCGAGCCAGCTCAGCGACGGCGCCTCGGTTGCGGTGATCATGAGCGACACTGAGGCCGCCAAGCGCGGGCTGAAGCCGCTCGGCATCTACAAGGGCCTGGTCGTGGCCGGCTGCGAGCCCGACGAGATGGGCATCGGCCCGGTCTACGCGATCCCCAAGCTCCTGAAGCGCTTCGGCCTCAAGATGGACGACATCGACCTCTGGGAACTGAACGAGGCCTTCGCCGTGCAGGTGCTCTACTGCCGCGACAAGCTCGGCATCCCCAACGACAAGCTGAACGTCAACGGCGGCGCGATCTCGATCGGCCATCCCTTCGGCATGACCGGCGCGCGCTGCACCGGCCACGCCCTGATCGAGGGCCGCCGCCGCAAAGCCAAGAACGTCGTCGTGACGATGTGCATTGGTGGTGGCATGGGCGCCGCCGGCCTGTTCGAGGTGGTGCAGTAAGCACCCCCTTCGGCCCTACGGGCGACCTCCTCCGTCAGGCGGGGGAGGAGAGAAGATTTCTTTTCCTTCCCCTGCTTGCAGGGGAAGGTGGCGCGAAGCGCCGGAAGGGGGTCAGCGCTTGTTGCGGCGCAGATCCTCGACATCCTTCCACATCAGGAACTGCGGGCCGAGATCGGCGATGGTGGGCGCGCCGATCTGTGCCTGAGTGATGTCGATCTCGCGCCGAAATATCTGCAGTGCCATCGAGGCGCCCGGAACACCGCCCGCCGTCACGCCATAGAGCGTCGGCCGGCCGACGAAGCAGAATTTAGCGCCCATGCACAGCGCCACCACGGCATCCATGCCGCGGCGGATGCCGCCGTCGAACATTACCGTCATCTTGTCGCCGACGGCGTCGCGAATGGCAGGCAGCACTTCCAGCGGCGACGGCTCGATGTCGAGCTGACGCGCGCCGTGGTTCGACACCATGATGCCGTCGACGCCCATCGAATGGGCACGGATCGCGTCATCGGGATGCATGATCCCCTTCAGCACGAAGTTGCCCTTCCACAGCTCGCGGTAGCGCTCGACGTTCTTCCAGGTCATCGGCGCGCGGTTCTGGTAGGCGACGAGATCGGCCACCTTGTCGGCCGTCGCATCCGGTCCTGCATACTTGGCCCAATTGTTGAAATAGGGCGTGCCGTGGCGCAGCCACTGCATCATCCAGGCCGGATGTCGCAGCGCCTCGAACTTGGTCTTCCACGTGAGTTTGAGCGGCCGGCCCCAGCCGTTCCGCGCATTGCGCTCGCGGTTCGAGCCCTCGGGCACGTCGACGGTGAAGACCAGGGTGCGCAGGCCCGCGTCGCCCGCGCGCTTGATCATGTCCTCGGAGACGGCCTGGTTCTTGGCGGAATAGAGCTGGTACCAGCCATGGTC
>JAUXST010000900.1 GCA_030679805.1 Reyranella sp.
GGAGCCGTCCCGGGCAAGTGAACGGGCGGCTCGGCCTTTCTAGATAGGCCTCGTGCGACGATAGCAGAAATATAGGCGATTTCCTGCTAAACCTGCAACTTCCTATCTATGCATTTCGGCATCCCTGCCCCGCGCATAGCGCCGGGCGAGCTTGCCTATCCGATCACCCGTGCCCGCCCTGAAGCGGAGTCGCCCGAATCGGCGCTGCTTACAGCGCCTGTGGCGGCGCAGTCGAAGAACGACGAAGGGGCTCATACGCGATAGCCCTACCCAAGGGGGCGAGGAACATGAGCGTGAAGAACATGAGCATGAGCAAGATGTGCGAATGCGACAGGGACAGTTCGGGGGACGAGTCGCCCTAGGCGCCCCCGGTCATGCGTCACCCTTCTTATGGATGCCCAAAAGGCCAATGCCCCTCCGAGCTACAATCCATTCGTAGACCATCTTCGGCACGATCAATCCGACGGTCATCGCCATCATGATCAGCAGCGCACTTCCCGCGTCGACAACCACGGCGGCGACGAGCTCCACCTTGGCGGCGCCGCCCGGCTGGAGCAGTTCGACGAGGCCACCGGCCATCCTGAAGACGAAGACGCCGGGGATCAGGGAAACCACCGACGCGAAAGCGAGGCCTGCGAACGGCAATCTCAGGCGATCGGCAACCGGCGCGACGATCGTTCCGACAAGCAGGCAGGCGAGCAGGGCACCCATCGCCGGACTGGCGCCGGCGACGACGATCGCCGCCCAATGGATGCTGTGGGCAAGCATGCCCGTGAAGACGGGCACCGGCAGCAGTCGCCACGGCAGGGAAAAGAAGGCGCCGTAGGCGGCAACCGCGACGCCGGCCGCGATCACGTCGCCCGCCAGGGGAGCGGCGTGCGGCGGTGCCGCCGGCGGCAGGCTGGTTCCGCCGAGGGCCAGCCCGATCAAGAGGCCGGCCGAAATCGCCACGACGATCAGGCTTGCATAGGTGAGCCGTGCGAGACCGAGCAGGACGCGGGCTCGCAGCAGGTCGATGGCCCCATTCAGCAGGTGCGGCCCCGGGACCAGCACCATGCACGGACACACCGCCACCAGGCGCTGCAGGGTGGTGAATTCGAACTGCACCGATATGGCCCCTATTGCGCCGGCCAGGAGGGCGGCCGCGAAGGGCTGCGCGAGCGTGTTGTCGGTGAGCCGGGCGATCGCACGCCTGAGCTGCGCCCCGAGAAAGCCGCTGAGGCCGATCAGGACGAGGCTGAGCAGGTGCAGCGCGCCGAAGATCACGCCCAACGCCATGGCGCCCAGGCCTGCCATGAGGCTGAATCGCAGAGTGGATACTGAAGATGACCGTTGAATCTGCTCAAGGGCCGTCATCGCATCTTCGAGTACAAGTCGGCCCTCGCAGATCTGGTCGATCACGGAGACGACAGCAGCGACTTTCCCCATGTCGACCAGGGTTGGACGGACAGCGACCACGGTGGAAGCAGCGTCGATGCGATTTGTGCTGCCACGCCCGACAGGCGTTCCAAGACCAAGGGCAATGCCATCCCATGAGACAGCCACCGTCACCGTGAGGTCCAGCGCATTCGCAAAGCGCTTTATGTCCTGGATCGTGCGTTCTGTCGTCTGCCCGTGGGCAAACAGCAGGGCGACCGCCAACTCGAGAGCATCGAGCGCTTGGTGCACGTCGAGAGCGGCAGCGCCCGGCCTGCGCTCCTCTGACGTCAATGCGACCCCTTTCCCTCGTCTGGTCCAGCAGAATGCCAGCAGAATGGTAGTGAGGCCAATCCGGGCCTGCAAGAGAACTCGCTGGACCGAGTTCAAGGCCTCCCTCGCCGTGACAGAGTGACAAGGATCGCGCGAGCCATGTACGCTCGCGCCGACCGGAAAAAAGCCGGCAAGGGGAGGAACCCGGCGATGCTTCGCCGCAGGCAGTTCCAGCAACTGGCGGCCGGCGCTCTGGCGCTGCCCGCCGTCCCGAGAGTCACCGCGGCGCAGGCCTATCCGGCTCAGCCAGTGCGCATGGTCGTCGGTTTCGCGGCCGGCCAGGCGATCGACATCCTGGCACGCCTGATCGCGCAATCGCTGACCGAGCAGCTCGGCCAGCAATTCATCGTCGAGAACAAGCCGGGCGCCGGTGGCAACGTCGCAGCCGACGGGGTCGCCCATTCACCGGCCGACGGCTACACGCTGCTCGTGATCGGCGCCAACAACCCGATCAACTCGACGCTCTACGCCAACCTCGGCATCGATCTACTGCGCGACTTCGCGCCCGTAGCCGGCATCTACCGCATATTCCAGGTCATGGAAGTTAATCCCGCCTTTCCGGCGCGACCGTTCCCGAATTCATCGCCTACGCCAGGGCCAATCCAGGAAAGATCAACTTCGCCTCTGCCGGCACCGGTTCGGTGGCGCATGTCACGGGCGAGTGGTTCAAGATGATGGCCGGGATAGACATGCAGCACGTGCCCTATCGCGGCGCGCCGCTCGCGCTGGCCGACCTGCTGAGCGGCCAGGTGCAGGTCATGTTCGACAACCTGCCGTCGTCGATCGATCACATCCGGGCGGGCCGCCTGCGGGCGCTCGCGGTATCGACGCCCACGTCGCTGGAACTGCTGCCCGGGGTCCCGCCGATCAACGCGTTCCTGCCGGGCTTCGAGACCAGCGCCTTCGCCGGCCTCGGCGCGCCGGCGGGCGTATCGCGCGCGATCGTCGACAGGCTCAATACGGCGGTCAACGCCGCCCTCGCCGATCTGAAGCTCAAGGCACGCATCCTCGATCTCGGCGGCGTGCCGATGCCGATGACGCCCGCCGCGTTCGGCCTCTTCCTCGCCGCTGAGACCGAGAAATGGGCCAAGGTGATCCGAGCCGCCAAGATCAAGCCCAGTTGATGCGCGTTCATGAGTTCACATCGTGGTCGATGGCGCCGCCATTTACCTTCCGGTGCTGCTTCTCGGAGGCGGTCGAGTGAGGCGGGCCGCCATATCCGCCCCGGGTCGGAACGGAGCATTCGCCGACGCGACAGGCATGGCCGGTTTGCGCCGGGAGCGGACAGGACCTGCCGGCTACCTACTGCGAGCCCGGTTCGCGGAGCGAGACCTTCCATAGTTTGTCCAGTCGCGCGGCATCTTCACTGATCCGCTCACGCAGCACCTGATCGCTTCTTATGTACTTGCGCGGGTACATCGCGATGAGTTGGGCAAATTCAGCTCTGGTCGCGCCTTCAGCTTTCGCCGCTGTAATCGCTTCCCTGGCGCTCTCTTCATCCGGCGGATTAGACGCGAAGGGCGCTGTGCCGAAGCCAAAGCAGCCCGCAATTAAGTCCGTCCAAGCCATATAGCCCCCAATTCAGGGCCACCCTCTACAGAGTATTCGACATTATCTCAATGCGCGGGTTTGGTCGTGGATTGGGCACCTAGTCGACGGCACCGCCGTTCACCTTCTGGCGCTGCTTCTCGTAGGCGGTCGAAAGGCTGCCATTGTTGGAAGCGGCATCGGCGGCCGGGCCGGTCGAGCCGACCCGCGCGCTGCGGGACTCGGTGCGGCTATAGCCCTGCTCGCCGCAGGCCGAGAGCGGGCCGGCGAGGGCGACGGCAAGCCCGATCGTCCTGGAAATCTTCATCATGAGAGGCCCACCTTGGGCTTCATCAGACAACGTCGGCGATGGGCGAGCGTTCCCCCGACCGAAAGACCTTTCTCGGCGGTCCGGGCCTCGGATAGTGTCCAGCCAGCATGAAACGGATTCTCATCATCGGCATCGGTGCCGGCGACCCCGACTACATCACCGTGCAGGGCATAAAAGCGCTGAACCGCGCCGACGTCTTCTTCCTGATGGACAAGGGACGCACCAAGGGAAAGCTGCGTGACGTGCGCGAGGAGATCTGCCGCCGCCACATCGCGCCGGGACGCGCGCACCGCTTCGTCGAGGCGCCGAGCCCGCCGCGCGACACCCAGCCGGCGGACTATCGCGCCTCGGTCGACGAGCTGAACGCGGCCAAGCAGGCGGTGTTCGAAGCGATGATCGCGGGCGAGATGAAGGACGGCGAGACCGCCGGCATCCTCGTGTGGGGCGACCCCATGCTCTACGACAGCACCATCCGCAACATCGAGGCGATCATCGCCACCGGTCGGCACACCATCGACTACGAGGTGATCCCCGGTATCACCGCGGTGCAGGCGCTGGCGGCGCGGCACAGGATCCCGCTCAACCGCATCGCCGAGCCCGTGTTGCTGACCACGGGGCGCAAGCTGGCCGAGGGCTTTCCTGAAGGCATCGACAGCGCTGTCGTACTGCTCGATGGCGAGGACACTTTCAGGCGCTTCGCAGATCAGGACATGGAGATCTACTGGGGCGCCTATCTCGGCACGCCCGACGAGATCCTGATCTCGGGCAGGCTCAAGGACGTGGCCGGCGAAATCCACCGTCGCCGCAGCGAGGCGCGGCAGAAGCACGGCTGGATCATGGATACCTACTTAGTCCGGAAGGCGAATGGACACTGACTTCAGACTCCTCTCCCCCGCTAGGGGGAGAGGTTGGGTGAGGGGGTTGAAAGAGATATCGCTACGCCCTCACCTAGCTTCTCCCCCTAACGGGGGAAAGGAACACGAGCGTTGATGCATTATGCTCTGAGCGGAGCAAAGGATTTCATGCCAGTCGCCTCACCTCAGATCCGTCGTCTTCATGCCGAAGAACGCGCATTGATCATCGAGATGGTGCGCCATC
>JAUXST010000905.1 GCA_030679805.1 Reyranella sp.
CCTCGCCTGCCAGTCGCTCGAAGCTTTCGAGCACGGCGCCCAGCAGCTTGGGCTTCATCGCCTGGTATTCGCGGGCCTTGGCGGTGCCGACGACGCGGCCCTGGACCACGACCTGCGAGCCGATGTCGCTCTGGGGTTTCAACAGGACGGGATTCATGTGGACGCTCGGCGCCACGCGGGCGGCGCGTGCCTGCAGTGCCTGGGCCCGGCCAATTTCGCCGCCATCGGTGGTGACGGCGGCGTTGTTCGACATGTTCTGCGGCTTGAACGGCCGGACGCGGAGCCCGCGTCGTGTGAAGGCGCGGGCGAGCGCGGCCACGAGCAGAGACTTGCCGACGTCCGAGCCCGTGCCCTGGATCATGAGGGCCCTGGCTGCCTTCCGGGCCGCCATCAGAATTCGATGCCTTCCTGCGCCTTCACGCCAGCCGCGAAGTGATGCTTCACGAGAGTCATCTCGGTTACCAGGTCCGCTGCCTCGGTCATCTCGGCCTTGGCGTTGCGGCCGGTAACGACGACATGCAGGTCGGGCCGCCGTGCCTTCAGGGCAGTCACCACCTCGCCGATGTCGAGATGATCGTAACGCAAGGCGATGTTGAGTTCGTCGAGCACGATCAGGCGGATCGACGGGTCGGCCATCAATTCCAGGGCCTTGGCCCAGGCGCGCCGGGCGGCCTCGACGTCGCGGGTCCGGTCCTGGGTTTCCCAGGTGAAGCCCTCGCCCAGCGTATGCCACTGGACCTGGTCGCCGAACCGCTCGACCGCGGTGCGCTCGCCCGACTGCCATGCGCCCTTGCCGAACTGCACGACGCCGCAGCGAAAGCCGCGGCCGATGGCACGCAGGAGCAGGCCGAAGGCCGCCGTGGACTTGCCCTTGCCCTTGCCGGTGTGGACGATGAGCAGGCCCTTTTCCAGGGTCTTTCCGGCGACCTCGGTATCCTGAATGGCCTTGCGGTTGGCCATCTTGGTCTTGTGGCGGAGGTCTTCGTCGGTATCGGGGGCCATGGTGCGCCTGCTGTGCGATCGGGGGAGCTGCAGAATGGTGGCCGAAGCCCGCGTCAGCAAGGCTCGCCGCACCTGGCTGAATCTCGTTGACGGGGCTTTGCCGTGGCCCGTATCAAGGTCGCGACGGTGCCCCTCTTGGGGCTCAATAGGGAACGCGGCCAGAGGCTCAGGCCTTAACTCCGCGGCTGCCCCCGCAACTGTAGTCGGCGAGCCAACGGCCAAGACACCACTGGGAAACCGGGAAGGGGGCCTGCGGCGAAGATCCGAGAGCCAGGAGACCTGCCGTCATGTGGTACATTCAAGCTGCCGGAGGGGCAGCCAGGGAGAATTGATATGGCTAACACGACCGCATCCGTCATCAGAACGACCGAACGAAGCGATGCACTCCGCGCTGCGGGTGTCGCCTTGCTCCTGGGACTGGGCCTGATCTTTCTGACGGGCTTCGCTTACCCCGAGGTCATCCACAACGCCGCGCACGACACGCGTCACAGCCTCAGCTTTCCCTGCCACTGACGCGGCGGCAATGCTTACCCGGATTTTGTCGGTCGGCCTTCTGGCCGGGCTTTTGGCTGGCCTGCTGATTGCGGCCGTGCAGCACGTCACGACGACGCCACTCATCCTCGTGGCTGAAACCTACGAGAAGCCAGCCGAGGCTTCGGCCACGCCGCCGCATAGCCATCAGGGTGCCGATGCTCACGAGCACGGCGAGGGCTGGAAACCCGCCGACGGCATGCCGCGGTTTTTCTTTACCGCCATCACGACGGTTGCGACCGCCGTCGGCGTCGCGTTCGTGCTGATGGCCGCCATGGTCTTTGCCGGCGTTCCGATCGACGAACGTCGCGCGCTGGCCTGGTCGATCGCCGGCTTTGTCGCCTGCGGTCTGGCGCCAGCCGCCGGTCTCGCGCCGGAATTGCCGGGGAGCGCTGCCGGCGATCTGGTCGGCCGCCAGCTCTGGTGGGTCGGGACGGCCATCGCGACGGCCATCGGCCTGTGGGCCTTCCTGCGCGCCGACCATCATCCGCTGGTGCGTCTGGGGGCGATTGTCCTGCTGCTGGCGCCGCATGTCATCGGGGCGCCGCATCCGCACGAACTCGAGAGCAAGGTGCCGGCCGAAGTTGCCGCGCAATTCACCGCGCTGTCGCTGGTCGTGCAGGCGTTGCTGTGGGCCCTCGTCGGGATTGGCATCGGCCTGCTCTGGCCGAAGTTCGCGCCGAAGTCGGCGGGCTAATCTTTCAGCCGGTATGCCGTCGCAGTTGTGCGACGGCCTGGAGATTGTCTGGATGGATGAAGCGACCGTGACGATCTTCGTCTGCGTCTCGTGCCGGCGGAGCCTTGGCGATGCCGAGGAGTTGTTCGACCAGCCCGGCCGCGGCCTGGCCGAAGCGCTGCAGGCTCGCTTGCGGGACGGCGGACAGACGAGCGTGACCGTGACGCCGGTCGATTGCCTGGCCGTGTGCAAGCGTCCGTGCACGGTCGCCCTGGCGGGCGCTGACAAGTGGACGTACCTGATCGGCGACCTCGATCCTGACTCCCACACCGATGAAATCGTTGCTGCAGCCTTGAGCTTTGCCGCTTCCGAGAACGGCATCGTTCCCTGGCGGGAACGGCCTGCCTCATTCCGCAAGGGCGTGATCGCCCGGGTTCCTCCCATCGCGGCCGGCGGTACCGCCGGCCTGCCAGCCTCAGAGGCCGTTCAATCATGACTTCCCTGGCCAAGGTTC
Source organism: Reyranella sp. (assembly GCA_030679805.1). GTDB lineage: Bacteria > Pseudomonadota > Alphaproteobacteria > Reyranellales > Reyranellaceae > Reyranella. Next base: position 2,724 of record JAUXST010000905.1, read on the forward strand.
CCTGCACGATCGTCACCGGCTTTCTCGGTGCCGGAAAGACCACGCTGGTCCGCCATGTTCTCGAGAATGCCGGCGGCCGCCGCCTCGCCGTGATCGTGAACGAGTTCGGCGACGTCGGAATCGACGGCGACATCCTGAAGAGCTGCGGTATCGAAAGTTGCACCGAGGACAGCATCGTCGAGCTGTCGAACGGCTGCATCTGCTGCACCGTTGCCGACGATTTCGTGCCTGCCTTGAAGAGCCTGCTCGATCGTCCCAACCCGCCCGAGCACATCGTTATCGAGACTTCGGGCCTCGCGTTGCCCAAGCCGCTGATAAAAGCCTTCAACTGGCCCGAGATCGCCTCGCGTGTCACCGTCGATGGTGTCGTGGCCGTTGTTGACGGCGCCGCGGTGGCGGCAGGCCGCTTTGCCGACGATCCCGAGGCGATCGCGCGTCAGCGCGCCGAGGACGATTCGCTCGATCACGACAATCCGCTGGAAGAGGTCTTCGAGGACCAGCTCCTGTGCGCCGATCTCGTGGTTCTGAACAAGGCCGATCTGATGTCGGCGGCGGAGTTGAAATCGGTGGTCGGCGAAATCGGCAAGACATTGCCCAAGGCCGTGAAGGTCGTGGAAGTCCAGAACGGCCGGGTGTCGGTGTCGATTCTGCTGGGATTGGGCGCGGCGGCGGAAGCCGATCTCGAAAGCAGGCCCTCACACCATGATCTCGAGGGTGAGCACGACCACGAGGATTTCGACACCTTCGTCGTCGACGTGCCATCATTCACCGCGCCGCAGGACCTCGTCGACCGGATCGCGAAGGCTACGGGTGCGCACGATATCCTCCGGGTGAAGGGTTTCGTGGATATCGCCGGCAAGCCCATGCGCCTGCTGATCCAGGGCGTCGGTGCGCGCATCCAGCATCAGTTCGACCGGCCGTGGCGCCCGGGTGAGGCGCGGCAGGGCCGCCTTGTCGTGATTGGCGAGAAGGGTTT
>JAUXST010000908.1 GCA_030679805.1 Reyranella sp.
TGGCCGCCAAAGGTGAGAGCAAGCCGTTGCCGCCATCCCCCCCGTTCGAGCCTTCGGTCACGGGCAGTGGTGCCGCTTCGCCGGCCGGCACCGCGCCAAAGGACACGCCCGCCATCGAACTGGTCGGCACCAGCGAGAGCAAACTTCGGGCGCTGCTGGGCGCTCCGACGCAGGAGGAGGATCACCCCCCGGGAAAACGCTGGTCTTACCGTGACGGAAAATGCACGCTGGATGTCCAGCTCTATCCGGACGTCCAGACGAAGCAATTTGCCACTCTAGCGTACAAGGTGAAGAGCGATGACAACACAGATGAAGGACAACGTCTCTGCCTGGCCCAGCTCCAATCCCGGCTTCAAGCCCGGCGAAAGCAACGCCGGGGATCGGCACGTTCGTCTCGCCTTCGTCGAGGACGACGATGACTATCGGGAGGCGGTGACGGGCGAACTGGGCGACCACGGCTTCGCCGTCCAAAGCTTCTGCGACGGGCCGGCACTGCTTGCGGCACTCGCGGCGGGAGCCGAAGCGGACATCATCCTGCTCGACTGGAACCTGCCCGGCATGTCGGGGATAGATCTCCTGCCGAAGCTTCGCCAGCGCGGAGTTGCCCTGCCCGTCGTCTTCCTCACCGGGCGTTCGCAGCCGGTCTACGAGGAGCTCGCCTTCGAACGCGGAGCACTGGATTTCGTCGACAAGACCCGCGGCGTTCCGATCCTGGCGCAGCGGCTGCGGCTGATCGCCGGATCGGCCAAGAAGCCCAGCGAGCCGGAATTCGAGGGCAACTTCCATTGCGGCCGCCTGATGCTCAAGCCGGGCATCAGTCGCGCATTCTGGGACGATTGCGACATCAATCTCACGATCACCGAATTCAAGATCGTCCATCTTCTGGCGGCCGGCGTCGGAAGTTACGTGACGTATCGCGCCGTCTACGATTGCATGCACTATGTTGGATTCATCGCTGGGAGCGGCGAAAATGGCTATCGAACAAACGTCCGCTCCTGCATCAAGCGAATTCGAAACAAGTTCCGTGCGATCGATCCGAACTTCGCCGAAATCGACAACTACCAGTCCTTCGGCTACCGCTGGGGCAAGGCGTAGCACTGGCAAATGGGGCCGCCAGCTTCGTCGGCTTGCCGCATCGCTGACGCTGAAGCTGGTCGCCCTGGTCGGCATCTTCGTGGCGCTGCCGGTCGCGCTGTACTTTCAGTTCGAGAGCGCCGACCGGCAGATGCGCGAACTGGTGACGCGGGCCATCCAGGATCGCAGCGGCCTGATCGCCGATGCCCTGAGACCGGCGCTGAAGGAGGTCGACACGGCGTCGCCGCTGTCGCTCAACAACGAGCTGGCGAAATACAGCAGCAACGGCACGGTTCTGAAACTGATGTTCCAGCCGGCCGGCGAACGCGACGCCGGCCGTTTCTATTTCGTCGCTTCGGCGCCGCAGGTTCGCCCCGATGCGATGACGGCCGAACTCGATGAGCTCGGCCATCGCGGGATCCTGCAGCGCCTCTCCCAGGCCTGCATCTGGGACGCCACCGACGAGATCCGATACCGACAGGCCGACGGCAGCGTCGAGCTCCTGACCTCGATCATTCCCATCCGCACCCCCAGCGGCTGCTGGGTGCTGACCTCGACCCACGTCACGTCGGAGTTCCTCAACACGTCGATTGGCCGGCCGTATTGGGAAACGCGGGAGATCCGCCTCGCGGCGATCATCTACCTCGTCGTCGCCCTGCTGGCGTTGCTGGTGGCAATCAGCATCCGGCTGAGCCTTCACCGGTTCCGGACGGTTGCCAACGAGATCAGCCAGGGCCGCATCGGCGATCATGCCTTTGCGCGGCGCAATGTCGTGCCTGAACTGTCGACCGTGGCGACCGAACTCGACAAGCTGGTGCACGACCTGCAGCGCGTTTCGCGGCAAATCCGGCAATCCGCCGAGGACAATGCGCACTCCTTCAAGACCCCGCTTGCCGCCATCCGGTCGGCGCTCGAGCCGGTGCGCCGCGCGGTCCCGGGCAACGATGCCCGGGCGCGGCGCGCCATCGAGATCGTCGATTCCTCCCTGGCGCGGCTGCTTGCCCTCGTGAACGCCGCGCAAAGCTACGACATCAACACCGCCGAAATGCTCGAGGCGCCCCGCCTGCCGACCGACGTCGGGCAGACGATCGGCGAGGCCGTTCATCACCTGCGGGAGCTTCTCGCCAACCGCGATATCAACCTGATCCGCAGGCTCGACGAAGGCATCATGGTGCGTGCCGGCCGCGGGATGCTCGAGGTTGTGGTCCAGAACGTCCTGGAGAACGCCATCAGCTTCTCGCCGGCGGGCAGCACCGTCGCAGTGACGCTGACGGCCAATGAAGACACCGTCGAACTGCAGATCGACGACGAGGGACCGGGGATCGAGCCCGGCACGATCGATCACGTCTTCGAGCGTTACTTCTCTTCGCGCCCTGGTGGCGCCGAAGGCAGCACAGAGGTTGCCGGACATTCCGGACTCGGGCTCTGGATCGTGCGGCGCAACGTCGAAGCGCTGGGCGGCCAGGTGAGCGCCGCCAACCGGCCGGGCGGTGGCCTCTCGGTAGTCATCGTCCTGCCGCGCAACGGGCATCGCTAGCACGCCAACGGGACTTCGCGCGTCAGCCGGTGATCCAGCCTACAGATCTAGTCGGCGGACCCGTCCGGCCGACGAATCAGCGCCAGCGGCAGAAGCAGCACGACGGGCAGCAGCGGATGGACGATCCAGTGATGGGCGAGCGCGCCCGCGACCACGCCGGCAAGATAGGCGATCCACAACCCGGCGATCATCGTCGATTGGGCGGCGTCGGACCCGGGCGGCGTCGCCGCCCCCGTGAAACGCCCGACGAGGCCTTGCATCATCTTCTGCAGGTTCCCCGTCAGGACGACGGTGTTCAGGCTCGCGCCGGCGAAGCGGGACATGGTGGCGTTCTGCAGTCCCATGGCGAAGGCGAGAACCGGTGCCGCGAAGACGGGGGCGAGCCACGCCGCGGCCACGATCGCCGCCGCCTCGAGGCCGAAGATGGCCACGAGCGGAACCCTTCGGCCGAGGAGCGCGCTTGCGGCAACCCCCACGAGAAACGCCGCGATGATGATGGCGCTCTGCACCGCCGCACCGAAATCCGCCTCGGCCAGCGCGATGCCCAGCAGCACCGTGTTGCCGGTCATCGCTCCGGCGAAGGCACCGAAAGTCAGAAAGCCCACGGCATCGGCATAGCCAGCGACGATCGCGAGCACACAGCCCTGCCAAGTGGTGTTGTCGGATGATGTCACGCGGCACCCTGATTTCTTGCCAGTCGAACAGGCCCATACTACGGTCGTCCACGGCGAGT
>JAUXST010000911.1 GCA_030679805.1 Reyranella sp.
CGCCGAGATGCGCCGGCTGTCGGGCGGCAAGCCGGCCGGCTTCAAGCTCTGCATCGGCCACGAATGGGAATTCCTCGCCATCTGCAAGGCGATGCTGGAGACCGGGATCTATCCCGACTTCATCGTCGTCGACGGCAAGGAAGGCGGCACGGGCGCCGCGCCCATGGAGTTCGTCGACCATGTCGGCAAACCGATGCGCCAGGGCCTCTACTTCGTGCACAACGCCCTGATCGGCATCGGCGCGCGCCACCGCATCAAGATCGGCGCCGCCGGCAAGATCATCACCGCCTTCGACATCGTGCGCACGATGGCGCTGGGCGCGGACTGGTGCAACGCCGCCCGCGGTTTCATGTTCGCGGTGGGCTGCATCCAGTCGCAGTCCTGCCATACCGACCGCTGCCCGACCGGGGTCGCCACCCAGGACCCGACACGCCAGCGCGCGCTGGTCGTGACCGACAAGATGCAGCGCGTCGTCAACTTCCACCACGCGACGCTGCGCGAACTGGCGGAGCTGACGGCGGCGGCCGGGTTGGACCACCCGGCCGAATTCAAGGCGATACACATCTCGCGTCGCATCTCGCCGAACGAGGTCGTCACCTACGCCGACGTCTATCCGGCGCTGGCCGAGGGCGAGCTGGTGGCGGGCACCGGAAATCTGCGCTGGCGCCAGCCCTGGGACATGGCTCAGGCTCACTCGTTCCGCGCCGCGGGCTGATCGGCAGTCACCAGGGTGCGAAGCCGAATCGCTCGGTGAAGATATCGCGCGTGACGACGAGCGGTTGGGGTGGCGTCCCTCCGCCGCGATGGAAGCGGATCGACCAGGCCGAAAATCCCGACATGAAGAAACGCGCCTCGGCGCCGGCCAAAGTATCGCCGTCGTCGGGGCCGAGCCCGATCGCCTGCGGATACCAGCTGCCGCCATCCACGATCCGTTGCGGCGCCGACCAGCTCGCTGGATCCGCGAGATCGCCGTTGAAGGAAACGAAGACGCCGCGTTGGACGATGTCGGCGTTGCCGTCCTCGGTCCAGTTCAGCAGCATCACGAAGCAGTCGAGGTGGCGATTGTAGTGAACGGCCGGCCCCCACCAGGCCGCGGGATCGCGATGCCGCCAGCCGCGTTCGACACCGAAGATCGGTGTGCCGTCCTGCCGGCCAACCTTCGGCTGCCAGCGCCCGTCGCGCCACAGCTCCAGAGCTGCCGGCCGATCGCGGGCGGACACCGGATAGCGCAGGACCGCGACGCCCTGCCTCCGTTCGTCCGGCACGTAAGCGGAATAGTGAAGATAGAACCACGCGCCGCGGCGGTCCGGCACGACGCAGAAATCGCCATAGCCACCGGTCAGGAAACCATTCTGGTAGCCGCAATCGGCCTCTGCATAGGGGACACGCAACACCTCGCCGATCAGCCGCCAGCTCCTGCCGTCGTCGTCCGACCGCAAGGCCCCGATGTGCGGCAGGAAGAGAGGCTTGGCGCAGGGCACGACTTCCTCGGCGTGATACCAGCCGAAGAGACTGCCGTCCGGCGACCGCCAGACCGACTGGATCCACTTGCCGACCTCCGGCGCCGGATCGTCGAGCAGCGTCACCGGCTCAAGAGGCCCCTGCGGCCAAGCCGATCGTTCGCCCACGCGCCGGTAAGTGTGGCCGCGCGGCAGATAGTGGGACACGAAGCCAAGGACATTGCCGCCCCGCCGCCGCACCGGCGAATTGGAGTCCGTCCGCCGCAGCGGCAGCGCGTGCAGCAGCAGCGGCTCGGCCGGCACGAGTTCGAAGCCGATGTCGGAATGTGCCGACACGAAGCGTCCTTTCCTCGATCAGGCACCCGGAAGCACCGGCTTGTTCCGCGCCGTGG
>JAUXST010000912.1 GCA_030679805.1 Reyranella sp.
GACCATCTCCGCCGAACGGACGGCGGGCGAGGTGATGAGCGCGTGTTCGAGCGCGCGGTCACAGCCGGACGGGCAGGGCGTCGGGCGATCGGCTTTGAGGCGCGGCGCGATCATGGCGACAAGCGCCTTGGCCCTCTCCGCATTCTCGAGCAGCACGCGGACGATGTCGGCGACCTGCACATGGTCATGGTCGGGATGCCAGCAGTCGAAGTCGGTGACCATGGCGACGGTGACGTAACAAATCTCGGCCTCTCGGGCGAGCTTGGCCTCCGGCATGTTGGTCATGCCGATCACGTCGCAGCCCCAGCTCCGATACAACTTCGACTCGGCCAGGCTTGAGAACTGCGGCCCTTCCATCGCGATGTAGGTGCCGCCGAATTTTATGGGAAAGCCGGCCTTGACAGCACAGTCGTGCACGGCCTCGGCCAGCCGGTTGCAGGTCGGCTGCGCCATCGACACGTGCGCGACCAGTCCGTCGCCGAAGAAGCTTTTCTCGCGGGCGAAGGTGCGGTCGATGAACTGGTCGATCACCACGAAATGCCCCGGCGGCAGATCCTCGCGCAGCGATCCGCAGGCGGAAAGCGACAGGATGTCGGTGACGCCGACGCGCTTCAGGGCATCGATGTTGGCCCGGTAGTTGATCGAGGTCGGCGAGTGGCGGTGGCCGCGGCCATGCCGGGGAACGAACACGACGTCGAGCCCGTCGAGCACCCCGAACAGGAATTCGTCGGACGTCTCCCCGAACGGCGAGGCGATCCGCCGCCACGCTGCATTCTTGAGACCGGCCATGTCATACACGCCGCTGCCGCCCAGAATTCCCAACACCGTCATCTGCTGCTCCTCGCTGGCGTTGATGTATCATCCCCGCCGAGCAAAAGGGAGATATCCATGGGAAGACTCGACGGCAAGATCACCATCGTCACGGGCGCAACCAGCGGCATCGGCCGCCGCACCGTCGAGATCTTCGTGAAGGAAGGCGCCAAGGTCCTGGCGACCGGCCGCCGCGAGGAACATGGCCGCACGCTCGAGGCGGCGTTGGGCAAGGACAACTGCCTGTTCATCCGCGCCGACGCCACCCAGGAAGCCGACGTGAAGGCGATGATCGACGCCTGCCTCGCCAAATGGGGCCGGCTCGACTGCCTGTTCAACAACGCCGGCGGGCCGGCGCCGACGGGCGGCATCGAGGGCATTCCGGTCGATGGTTTTGATGCCGCCATGGCATTGTTGCTGCGTTCGGTAATGCTGGGCAT
>JAUXST010000917.1 GCA_030679805.1 Reyranella sp.
CGGTTTGGAGGTTGGCATGCAGATACAGGAAGCGCTTACGTTCGATGACGTGCTCCTGAAGCCCGCGGCTTCTTCTATCCTGCCCAACCAGAGCGACCTCCGCACCCGCCTTACGCGCACCATTGAACTCGGTATTCCGCTGATATCGGCGGCGATGGACACGGTCACCGAGGCGCCCATGGCGATTGCCATGGCCCAAGCCGGCGGCATCGGCGTCATCCACAAGAATTTCGATGCCGAGGCGCAGGCCAACGAGGTCCGCAAGGTCAAGAAATTCGAATCGGGCATGGTGATCAATCCCGTCACCATCCATCCCGAGCAGACGCTGGCCGACGCCCTCGGCCTCATGGCGACGCACCAGATCTCAGGCATCCCCGTGGTCGAGCGTGGCAGCGGCAAGCTGGTCGGCATTCTCACAAACCGTGACGTTCGCTTCGCCACCGACAACGCCACGCCGACGAGCGCGCTCATGACCAAGGACCGTTTGATCACGGTGCGCGAGGGCGCCACCAAGGAGGAGGCCAAGCGGCTACTGCACCAGTATCGCATCGAGAAGCTGCTGGTCGTCGACAGCGCCTATCGCTGCATCGGCCTGATCACGGTCAAGGACATCGAGAAGGCCAACAAGTTCCCCGGTGCCAGCAAGGACGAAAAGGGCCGTCTGCGCGCCGCTGCCGCCACCGGTGTCGGCGAGGAGGGCTTGCGCCGTGCCCAGCTCCTGATCGACGCCGATGTCGACGTGATTGTGGTGGACACCTCGCACGGCCACTCGCGCGGCGTGCTCGATGCTGTCACGCGTGTGAAGAAGCTCAGCAACTACACCCAGGTTATGGCCGGCAACGTCGCCACGCGCGAAGGCGCCCAGGCGCTGATCGATGCCGGCGCCGATGCCGTCAAGATCGGCATCGGCCCGGGCTCGATCTGCACCACCCGCATGGTGGCCGGTGTCGGCGTACCGCAGCTCACGGCGATCCTGGAGGCCGTCGAGGCCTGCCACGCCGCCGGTGTGCCGGCGATCGGCGACGGTGGCATCAAGTATTCAGGTGATCTCGCCAAGGCGATCGCCGCCGGCGCCGATTGCGCCATGATCGGCTCGCTGCTGGCCGGCACCGATGAGGCGCCTGGCGAGGTGCTGCTCTACCAGGGCCGCTCCTACAAGTCGTACCGTGGCATGGGCTCGATCGGCGCCATGGCCCGCGGCTCGGCCGACCGCTACTTCCAGGAAGAAGTGAAGAATGAGCTGAAGTTGGTACCGCAAGGCATCGAGGGCCGCGTGCCCTACAAGGGGCCGGTCGGCAATATCATCCACCAGCTCGTCGGCGGTTTGCGTGCGGCGATGGGTTACACGGGCAACGCCACGATCGCCGAGATGCAGAAGAACTGCCAGTTCCTGCGCATCACCGGCGCCGGCCTGCGCGAAAGCCACGTGCACGATGTCGAGATCATGCGCGAGGCGCCGAACTACCGCGAAGGCATGTGAAGCCAGGCGAGGGCGGCGGCGATCCGCTCTGCTGTAATTTGATGGCCGGTCGGGCCGGGGTGCGAGGAGCGAAAGACCGCCGCATAGCCGAGCTTCGAGACGGCTTGGTCGATGGTCTCGAACAGATCGAGCGTGCCGAGGCCCGCCGCCCGGGCACATTCCAGCACCACGGCCGATAGGCGACGCTGCTCGCGGGCATAGTCGGGATCCCGCCAGACGTACGGGTCATATGCGGCGACGACCAGGGTCGTCACGCCCGCGCGCGCCAGGCGCTCAAGCAGGGGGCCGGCGAGTTTTTCGCCGCCGCCTCGCGGCAGAACCCGCTCATGATCGATTGCCCATTCGTATTGCCAACCTTTGTATTTCAGCACGGTGTCGAACAGCACCGACCATCCGAACAGGCGCTGCCCGAGAGTCAGGGTCGACGCCGGTTCGGGCGATGGGGGCACCGGCACGTTGCGCAGCACGGGCGCCCCGCCGCTTGGCTCGAAGTAGGGCTTCCCTGCGCCCCAGACGCGCTTCATCTCGCTACGCCGCAGATCCTCAGCGATGAAGACGAGCACGATGGACGCGGGTTTGATTTCGCGCGCCACGCGCTCGGCGCGCAACACGATCTGGTCGAGCCCATAGCCGCTGACGCCGGCATTGACCGTCCGTCGGTGCGTCAGCGATTGCAGCAACGCGGCCCAGGTTTCCCCGTCGCTCACCTCGTCGCCATGCGCATAGGAATCGCCGACCGCCAGGATCGGTGGTTCCGCGAGAACGACGCCGGCTGGCTGGGGCGTCACGCGATAGCCCAGCCGATCGTAGGTGATCCCGTCCACGGAGAAACCAGGGGTGGGCACGAAGCCCAGTTCGGCATCGTATGTCAGGCGGCCGGCGCCGGCCGTCCGTGTCGCCCGCCGATCCTCCAGCACGATGTTGGACCAGTCGAGAAGGGTTTCGGGCCCTCGCCACAGGCGACAGCCGATTTCCAGGGCGCCAAGGGTGAACAGTACCGAACCGACGACGAGGACCAGTCGCCCCAGCACCTCAGTCAGCCTTGAGGCCGAGCGCCCCGGCGACGAGGCGGGCGATCAGCGCGTTGCCTTCCTCGTTCATGTGCCACAGGACGTAGAGCTGGCGCGGCTTGGCGGCAGCGGCCATGGCGTCGTAGCTGTCGAGCGTGGCCAGTCCCTGCTTCTGCGCGCAGCCAAGCAATGCGCCGGTCATCTCCCGCTGCTTGGCGGCAAAGGCCGGATCGTCCCACACGACGGGGTCGTATTCCGCCACGACCAGCACGCGCGCGCCGCTCGAGCGTTGCAGGTCGGCGAGGCGCCGGGTCAGGAGACAGGCGATGCGTTCGCCGGTGCCTGCGGGATGCACCCGGACATGGTCGCCGAACCAGTCGTGCAGCAGGTCGAGGCGGCGCAGGATGAAATCGAACAGCAGCGAGTAGCCCAGCGTGCTCTGCCAGAAAGTAAGCGTGGTCTTGGGATCGGCGCGCGGCGGCACTGGCACGTTGCGCAGCACCGGTGCGCCGCTCTCGACCTCGAAGTACGGCTTGTCGGCGCTCCACAGCCGCCGCATCTCGGTCCGGCGGATGTCGTCGGCGATGAAGGCGACCACGATCGCCTCCGGCTTGTAGACCGTTGCCAGGGCCTCGGCGCGCAGCACGGTCTGGTCGAAGCCGTAG
>JAUXST010000918.1 GCA_030679805.1 Reyranella sp.
CATGGCCTGGGCGATGTCCTTGTTAACCGCCGTCTGCTCGCCCACCAGCAGGGAGGCCACCACGCCACCCGCCGGTCCGGGCAGCACCTTCAGGATACGCTCGGTAATATCGGCGCGCAGCGCGTCTAGCGTGCGCACGAAGCCATCGGGCTTGCCGTGCTCGATGATCGCCGCGGGGGCCAGCGCATAGCCCACGGCGCCGAGCTGCTGATACCAGGCGACGCGCTGGAAATCGAAGGCGCCCGGTGCGGCGGGTCCGGCCGGCGGTGAGAGATTGGCCAGGACCAGGAGACGATCGCCGACGGTGAGCGGCGGTGCGCCCCGGGTGAGCGACACGCGCACGCGCAGCGGCATCATCTCCGCAGGCGGCACGTTGTTGCCTTTCAGGCGCACCGCCTCGAGCACGACCCGCACGCCGTCGGGCAGGCGCTGGATGTCGGCGACCCGGCCCTCGACGTTGAGGCTGAAGAGCGGCCGGCTGAGCGTCGGCGCGGCGAGGCTGGCCGTACGCCAGGCGACGAGGCCGAGACCGACCGCGCCCGCCGCCGCACCAATCGCCAAGGCGCGCGCGAAGCTTCCGGACGGCGCGAGAGCCGCGGCAACAAGAGCCGTCACGGCAGCAGCCGGCCCCACCCACAGGGCGGGCTCGCTCGGCAGTTCGAAATAGACCGCGATGCCCAGGCCCATCGCCACCGGGAGCCACAGCATCCAGCGCCCGCGTTCGGCGTCGAGCTGTCTCAGGATCCAGGAACGCAGGTTTGACACTATGGGAACGCTCCCCTACCTACGGCGCGCTTTTCCGGCCGAAATACGGCAGAACCCGCGCATATCGAGCAATGACCCCACGGCAATGACAGTCGTTACCCGCTTCGCCCCCTCGCCCACCGGCTTCCTACACATCGGCGGCGCGCGCACCGCGCTGTTCAACTGGCTGTTCGCCCGCCATCACGGCGGCAAGTACCTGCTGCGCATCGAAGACACCGACCGCGCGCGCTCCACCGAGCCCGCGATCGCGGCGATCCTCGATGGTCTCAGCTGGCTTGGCCTGCCCTGGGACGGCGAGGTCACCTTCCAGTTTGCGCGCGCCGCCCGGCACGCCGAGGTCGCGCACCAGATGCTGGCCGCCGGCAACGCCTACCACTGCTACGCCTCGCCCCAGGAGCTGGACGAGATGCGCGCGGCCCAGAAGGCCGCCGGCAAGCCGATGCGCTACGACGGCCGCTGGCGCGACCGCGATCCCAAGGACGCCCCTCCGGGCATCAAACCCGTTGTCCGGCTAAAAGCGCCGCAGACCGGCCAGACCGTGATCAACGACGCCGTGCAGGGCGAGGTCACGGTCGAAAACGCCCAGCTCGACGACATGATCCTGCTGCGCGCCGATGGCACGCCGACCTACATGCTGGCGGTCGTGGTCGACGACCACGACATGGGCGTGACGCACGTGATCCGCGGCGACGATCACCTGAACAACGCCTTCCGCCAGCTCCAGATCATCCGTGCCATGGGCTGGCCCGAGCCGGTCTATGCCCATATCCCGCTGATCCACGGGCCGGACGGCGCCAAGCTCAGCAAGCGCCACGGCGCGCTCGGCGTCGATGCCTACCGTGACATGGGCTTCCTGCCGGCCGCGCTGCGCAACTACCTGCTGCGGCTGGGCTGGGGCCATGGCGACGACGAGATCATCTCGACCGAACAGGCGATCGAATGGTTCGACTTGGCCGGCGTCGGCCGCTCGGCCTCGCGCTTCGACGTGGCCAAGCTCACCAATCTCAATGCGCACTATCTGCGCGAGACGCCGGATGCCGAACTGCTGCCGCTGGTGCTGCCGCGCATCGAGGAGAAGATCGGCGGCGCCCTGGATGCCGACGCACACGAGCGCATCCTGCGCGGCTTGAACGGCGTCAAGCCGCGCGCGCGCACCCTCGTCGAACTCGCGGACGGTCTTGCCTTCTACGCACGCGCTGGCGCGCCGCCGATCTCCGACGACAAGGCGCGCGGCGTGCTGACGCCCGACGCCCGTGCCGTCATGGCCAAGCTCGCGCCGGCGCTGGAGCTGCAGGCAAGCGACTGGAGCGAAAAAATGATCGAAGAAGCCGTGCGCAAGTTCGCCGAGGCGAACGGGCTGAAGCTCGGCCAGGTCGCCCAGCCGCTCCGCGTCGCGCTGACCGGCTCGACCGCGTCGCCCGGCATCTTCGAAGTGCTGGCCGTGTTGGGGCCCGCCGAGAGCAAAGTGCGATTGCTGGCGGCTGCCGGATAGAACGACGCCGCGGCACCTTTGTGCTTGAACGGGAGTGGTCGAGACATAGCCGACCGCGCTAGCAATGTTACAATTGGCTTGCTCATGCACGTGGCCGCATGGAGGTTGACAGGTAAATGGATGACAAGAAGCCGATCCTGGAGGCCACTGCGAACGAAGAGGCCCGGGATTTCATTCGCGACCTAGTTCAAGCCGATCTCGCCCGCGGACAAGTGCAGAGCATCGTTACTCGCTTTCCACCGGAGCCGAACGGCTATCTGCATCTCGGCCACGCAAAGTCGATCTGCCTGAATTTTGGACTTGCGACCGAATACGGCGGCCGCTGCCACCTTCGCTTTGACGATACCAACCCCGTGAAGGAGGAGCAGGAATATATCGACGCCATCAAGCGAGACGTACGCTGGCTTGGCTTCGACTGGGGCGAGCATCTGTATCATGCGTCGGACTATTTCCAGACGTTGTACGACTGGGCAGAGCACCTCATTCGCGCCGGCCTCGCCTATGTCGACGACACGCCGCCCGACGAGATGCGGGCGATGCGCGGCACGCTGACTGAACCGGGCCGCCCTTCGCCGAATCGCGACCGCTCGGTGGAAGCGAATCTCAGCCTGTTTCGCGATATGCGCGCCGGCAAGTTTGCCAACGGCGCCTGCGTGCTGCGGGCGAAGATCGACCTTGCGTCCGGCAACATGAACCTGCGCGACCCCGTGCTGTATCGCATACTGCATGTGGCTCACCCGCGCACCGGCACGCAGTGGCGCATCTACCCGACCTACGATTTCGCGCACGGCCAGTCCGACGCCTTGGAACACGTCACGCATTCGCTCTGCACCTTGGAGTTCGCGGACCATCGTCCGCTCTACGAGTGGTTCCTTGACCACTTGCCGGTGCCGGCGCGCCCACGCCAAACCGAATTTGCCCGCCTCAATATCGGCTACACCGTCCTTTCCAAGCGCTACCTGACGGATCTGGTACGGCGCGGCATCGTCAGTGGCTGGGACGATCCGCGCATGCCGACTCTCGCAGGCCTGCGCCGCCGCGGCGTGCCGCCGGCGGCGATCCGCGACTTCGTTCGGCGCATCGGCATGTCCAAGGCCAACAGCGTCGTCGATCTGGCCATGTTCGATCATGCGATACGCGATCATCTCAATCAGGCGGCTGAGCGACGCATGGCGGTCCTGCGGCCGCTCAAACTCGTGATCGAGAATTTTCCCGAGGACCACGTCGAAGAGCTGGAGGCCGTCAACCATCCGGGGAATCCAGGCGCGGGCACGCGTCCCCTTCGCTTCGGCAGGGAAATCTTCGTCGAGCGCGACGACTTCATGGAGAATCCGTCGAACAAGTTCTTCCGGCTGGCCGTGGGACGAGAGGTCAGGTTGCGCTACGCCTATCTCGTCACCTGCCGCGAGGTGGTCAAGGATGCCGCCGGCAACGTCGTGGAACTGCGTTGCACCTACGATCCTGCGAGCCGCGGCGGCAACGCGCCGGACGGTCGAAAGGTGAAGGCCACCCTGCACTGGGTGTCCGCACGGGACGCTCTTCCCGCCGAAGTCCGATTGTACAGCACGCTCTTCAATCGGCCTGACCCGGGCGCCGGTGGCGATCTGGACGCCGACCTGAATCCAGGCTCGCTCGAAGTACTGTCGGGCGCTCTGCTGGAGCCCTCATTGGCGGAGACGGCTGCCGGGGAAGCCGTGCAGTTCGAGCGGCAGGGCTATTTTTGCCCGGACCTGGCGAGCCGGTCGGACGCTCTGGTGTTCAACCGCACGATCGAGCTGCGGGACACCTGGGCGAAGGTGCAGGTGCAGAGTTAGGAGTGCTGGCGGTGCTGGGCCTCGCCGAGAGCAAGGTGCGATTGCTGGCGGCCAGCGGATAGATCGAAGCCGGCCGCCGTGAGACCAGCGGGCGATGCGCGCCCGCGAATGGTCTCTCCTCGTCCTGCTGTCGATCCTGTGGGGCGGCTCGTTCTTCTTCGCCAAGGTGGCGCTGGCCGAACTCGGGCCGTTCACAATCGTCTTCTTTCGCGTCGCCCTCGCCGCCCTGGCGCTCAACATCGTGGCCTCGGCCATCGGCGCGAGCCTGTGGCGGGCTGGTACGCCCTGGCGTCAGCTCCTGGTCATGGGCGCACTCAATAATGCCCTGCCCTTCAGCCTGATCTTCTGGGGCCAGACGACGATCACCTCCGGGCTCGCCTCGATCCTGAACGCCACGACGCCGCTCTTCACCGTCGTGGTGGCACACATCTTCACCCGCGACGAACGCATGACAGTCCGGAAGCTCGTCGGCGTGCTGGCCGGCTTGGCCGGTGTGGCCATCCTGATTGGCCCCGATCTTGGCGGCAGCATCTGGGGCCAGATCGCCTGCCTCGCCGCCGCGCTGTCCTACGCCTTTGCCGGCATCTACGGGCGCCGCTTCAAGGCGCTGGGTGTGCAGCCGCTGCAGGCCGCCGCCGGGCAGCTCACGGCCAGCGCCATGTTGATTCTGCCGATCATGCTGCTGGCGGAGCCCGCCTGGCCGATGCCGTCGGCCGTCACCTGGAGCGCAGTCGCGGGCCTCGCGCTGCTGTCGACGGCGCTGGCCTACGTCCTCTACTTCCGCATCCTTGCCGCTGCCGGCGCGACCAACCTGCTGCTGGTTACATTCCTGATACCGGTCACCGCCATCCTCCTCGGCGCCGTCTTCCTCGGCGAACGCCTCGAACTTCGGCAGTTCGCCGGAATGGCCCTGATCGGCCTCGGCCTGGTTGCCATCGACGGCCGGATTTGGGCCCGCCTACGCGCCGCGAAATAGCGGTCCGCGGCCACAATTGCGCCCCCGGAGGTGGCTTGTTAGGGTGCCCGCGAACCCGGCCTGACCGTCTTCCCGCGGTCCTGCGCCACGCCCGAATCGAGCTGAAAAGAGTTCATCCAATGGCCAAATCGACCGCGACGCTCACCGACAACGAAACCGGCAAGTCCTATGAAATGCCGATCATCCACGGCTCGATCGGACCGCGTCTGGTTGACGTCCGCAAGTTCTACGGCGACTCGGGAATGTTCACCTACGACCCGGGCTTCACCTCGACCGGCTCATGCGGTTCCAAGATCACTTACATCGACGGCGACGAAGGCCTCCTGCTGCATCGCGGCTACAACATCGCCGAGCTGGCCGAACAGAGCGACTTCATGGAAGTCTCCTACCTGCTGATGAAGGGCGAACTTCCGAACAAGGCGCAGAAGGAGAAGTTCGTCAAAGACATCACGATGCATACGATGGTGCACGAACAGCTGAGCCAGTTCTATCGCGGCTTCCGCCGCGACGCCCATCCGATGGCGATCTGCTGCGGCGTCGTCGGCGCCTTGTCGGCCTTCTATCACGACTCCCTGGACATCCACGATCCGCACCAGCGCATGGTGGCGTCGTATCGTCTGGTCGCCAAGATGCCGACCATCGCCGCGATGGCCTACAAGTATTCGGTCGGCCAGCCTTTCGTCTATCCGCGCAACGACCTCAGCTACGCCGCCAACTTCCTGCGCATGATGTTCTCGGTGCCGGCCGAGGAGTACGAGGTCAACCCGGTGATCGAAAAAGCGATGGACCGCATCCTCATGCTCCATGCCGACCATGAGCAGAACGCCTCGACCTCGACGGTCCGGCTGGCTGGCTCGTCGGGCGCCAACCCGTTTGCCTGCATCGCCGCCGGCATCGCCTCGCTTTGGGGCCCGAGCCATGGCGGCGCCAATGAAGCCGTGATCAACATGCTGAACGAGATCGGCGGCAAGCAGAACATTCCG
>JAUXST010000920.1 GCA_030679805.1 Reyranella sp.
CTCGCACCGAGCGCGCAGCCAGCGCGAGGTCCTTCGCTGCGCTCAGGACGACAGTATTACTTCGTCAGCCTGAGCGCGGCGAAGCGCGGATCACCCTGGCGCTCGACGAACAGCAGCACCGACTTCTTTTTCTGCTGCTGCAGCTTGGCCACGATGTCAGTGACCTCCTGCGGCGTGGTCACAGGCTTCTGGTCGACCTCGAGGATGACATCGCCAGGCTGCAGCTGCTTCTCGGCAGCCGGGCTATTGGGCGCCACCTTGGTGACGACCACACCCTTCTGCTGGTCCGACAGGCCGTACTTCTCGCGCAGCTGGTCGCTCGGCTTCTGCAGGGTGAGACCGAGTTGCTCGATGGTGGAGGTCACCGGCTGATCGGGCTCGGCCGGCTTCTTGGGCGCACCCTGGGCCGCGGCGTTCTGCTTGTCGGCCTCTTCTTGCTCTCCGATACGGAGCTTCAGCGGCACTTCCTTGCCGCCGCGCCAGACAACGACGTCGACGGTGCTGCCGACCCGGGCATTGGCAACCAACCGCGGAAAGCGGCGCAGGTCGAGCACGTCCTGGCCCGCGAAGTTCACGATGATGTCGTTGCGCTTCAACCCGGCCTTGGCCGCCGGCCCGTCGGCCGCGACATTGGCCACCAGCACGCCGCGCGCGCGGTCGAGGCCGAAGCTGTCGGCGATGTCGTCGGTGACGCTCTGGTAGCTGACGCCGATCCAGCCGCGCTTGACCCGGCCGAACTCACGAAGCTGGTCGGCGACCTGCTTGACGAGGTTGGAGGGGATCGAGAAGGCGAGGCCGGCGTTGGTGCCTGACGGCGAATAAATGGCCGTGTTGACGCCGATCACTTCGCCGTCGGCGTTGAACAACGGCCCACCCGAGTTGCCCTTGTTGATGGCGGCGTCGGTCTGCAGGTAATCGTCGAGCGAGTCGTTCAGGGAACGACCGCGTGCCGAGATGATGCCGGCGGTCACCGAATGGCCGAGGCCGAAGGGATTGCCGATCGCGATCACCCAGTCGCCCACGCGCTCCTTGTCGGAATCGCCCCACTTGATGGCCGGAAGCGGCTTCTTGTTCGGTGGCTCGACCTTGAGCAGAGCCACGTCGATACGGCTGTCCGAGCCGATCAGCTTCGCCTTGAGCTGGGTGTCGTCGCGCAGGATGACGGTGATGTCCTCCGCGCCCTGGATCACGTGGTTGTTGGTGACGATATAGCCTTCGCCATCGATGATGAAGCCGGAGCCGAGCGAGGTGCCGCGACGCTTCTGCTCCTCACCCCCGCGCTTGTCGAAGAACTCCTTGAACAGCTCCTCGAACGGCGAGCCGGGCGGCAGCTGCGGCATGTCGCGCAGCCGCGGCCCCTGCTGGGGCACGTTCTGGGTGGTGGTGATGTTGACCACGGTCGGCATCAGCTTGTCGACCAACTCGGCGAAGCTCTGCGGCGCTTCGCGCGCCCAGACCGGCTGGGCAAGCGCCAAACCGAAAGCCGTCACGGCCGCCAGAGCGGCGCCCTTCGCAAGACCTTGAAAACCAGAGAGAATCACGTCCGACCTCCAGCGGCGCTCGGGGCCATACGGTCGGAACGGCCGGCGCCGCACGTTCGAGTCCCTCCCTACATGAGGGCCGATTGTGGCGCAATTGAAGAGGCCGTGATGTTGCCGATTATTACAGCGTTTGAGGGCTGTGACCAAAAAAGAACCGGCGGCGTTGCATGACTGCAACAGCCGCCGGTCGGTACAATTTTTACCGCCCTTTCCGGGGTGCTATTTCTTCGACGACGGCAGCCCGGACGGGTCGTTGAAGTAGCGGAAGAAGTCGGTATCGGGGCTCAGGATCATGGTCGAACCGCCCGATCCGAAGGCCTGCTTGTAAGCCTCCAGGCGGCGGTAGAATCCATAGAATTCCTTGTCCCGGTTGAACGCATCGGCATAGATCTTGGTCGCCTCGGCGTCGGCCCCACCCATGGTGATTTGGGCTTTCAGACCGGCATCCGCCTTGAAGACCGCAACCTCGCGGTCGGCCGTGGCGGTGATGCGGGCCTTTTCCTCATCGCCCTCGGCGCGAAGCTGGCCGGCCTCGCGCTCGCGGTCGGTCTTCATGCGGTTGAATACCGATTGCGAGTTGGCCTGCGGCAGGTCGGCGCGCTTGATGCGAACGTCGACCGTCTCGACACCGAGCTCCTTGGTCTTGGCATTCACGCGCTTGGTGATGTCGTCCATCAGGTTGGCGCGCTGGTCGGTCAACACCGCATGCAGCGGCACCGAACTCAGGACGCCGCGGATTTCCGAGTTGATGAGCGAATCCAGGAGGCCACGCAGCGTCGGCTCACCGCCCGGCACGGTCTGGGCGAACAGCTTGGCCGCCACGATCTTGTAGCGGGCGTAGGCATCGACAACGAGCCGCTTCTGGTCGCCGGCAATGATCTCGAACTCCTCGGCTTCGTAGTCGAGCAGCCGCCGGTCGATCCTCTGGATGTCCTGGACCAGCGGGATCTTGGCGTAGAGCCCCGGCTCGGTCTTGGGTTCGCCGACGATGGCGCCGAACTGACGCACCAGCACCTGCTTGGTCGGATCGACGGTGTAGAAGGTCTGGGTGAACAGGAAGGCCACGACCGCCAGGACGATCACGGCCACGATCGAACGGTTGCTCATCGCGTGGCTCCCTGTGCAGGCTGGGTCTGGCGGGGCGGCTGCGTGACGCCCTGCGGCTGGTTCGATTTCAGTTCCGGCAGCGGCAGGTAGGGTAGCACGCCGCCCGTGCCGGCCGCGTTCTTGTCGACCAGGACCTTGTTCACGTTACGCAGGACCTCCTCCATCGTGTCGAGATAGAGGCGCTCGGTCGTGATGTCCTTGGCCTTGGCGTACTGCTCGTAGATCTGGCTGAAGCGTTGCGCGTCGCCGCTGGCGCGGGCCACGATCTGGGCCTTGTAGGCCTCGGCCCTCTGGATGATCGACTCGGCCTCGCCCTTGGCCCGCGGCAGCACCTGGTTGCGGTAGGTATTGGCCTCGTTGATGCTCTTTTCCTTGTCGGCACGCGCCGCCTGGACATCGCGGAAGGCCGCGATCACCTCCTGCGGCGGATCGACCCGCAGCAGCTGGACCTGCGAGATACGGACGCCGAGGCCATATTCATCGAGGATGCGCTGCAGCAAGTCTTTGGTGTCCTGCTCGATGCGGCTGCGACCCTCGGTCTGGGCATACTGCAGGTTCGACTTGCCGATCACCTCGCGCATCGCCGCTTCCGCACCCGCGCGGACGTTCTCTTCGGGATTGCGTACGTCGAAGGCGTATTTGAACACGTCCTTGATCTGCCACAGCACGGCGAACTCTATGTCGACGATGTTCTCGTCGCCGGTCAGCATCAGGTTTTCCGTCGAGGTCGGGCGCGGGCCGCGGCTGTAGGGCGTCGTCGTCGTCTGGCCGCTACGCGAACCGATCACGGTACGGCGCTGGTCCTGGACATTGACCACCACCACGTTGCCGATCGGGGCGGGCAGATTGTAGTGCAGGCCGGGCTCGACGGGCTTGCCATAGGGCTTGCCGAAAACGAGCTGGATGGCCTGCTGGTTGGGTTGCACGCGAAAGAAGCCTGTAACCAGCCAGATCACCACGGCCGCCAGCACGATCAGCAGGATGCCCTTGTAGGAGCCGAAGCCGCCCGGAATGAGGTTCTTGAGCCTCTCCTGGCCCCGGCGGATGACGTCTTCCATGTCCGGTGGGCGACGCGAGCCAAAGGGTCCACCGCCACCGCCGCGATTGCCGCCGCCGCCCCAGGGGCCACCGCCCCCGCCGCTACCGCCGCCGCCGCTGCCGCCACCACCGCCCCACGGGCCGCCGCTGTTGTTATTCCACGCCATTATTCACCTCAGGGCCGCTCGGAGACCGCTTCAACGGTTTGCCGCTTTTGATTTCATGCCGGGCTGCATATATGTGACCACAGCAACACCTTCAATCAAGCGGCGACACGTATTTGCCGGGTAGCGGAAGCGAGCGATCATGGCCGAAGTGACGGAATCAGCCATCCGCAAGGTTCTTGAGACGGTCATCGACCCCGCCAGCGGTGCCGGCGTGGCGGCCTCGGGCCTGCTGGGCGGGATCGCCATCCGGGGTGGCCACGTCGCCGTCACCCTCAACGTCGATCCGACCCGCGGCACCGCCCTGGAGCCCCTGCGGCAGGCCTGCGAGCAGGCCGTCCGTGCCATGCCGGGCGTGCTGTCGGCCACCGCCGTCATGACGGCCGAGCGGGCCGCTCCCCCGCCCCCCGCCCCGCCGGGGCATAGTCACGGCCATAGCCACGGGCCGGCGGCAAAGACGACCGGCGGCGGCGGCCGCATCGACGTTCCCGGCGTAAAACACATCATCGCCGTCGCCTCGGGCAAGGGCGGCGTCGGCAAGTCGACCACCGCGGTCAACCTAGCGCTGGGCCTCGCCGCCAACGGCGTCGCCACCGGCCTGCTCGACGCCGACATCTACGGCCCGTCGATGCCGCGGATGCTGGGCGTGACCGAAAAACCCGAATCGCTCGACGGCAAGATGCTGAAGCCCATCGAGCGCTATGGCCTGCGCACCATGTCGATCGGCTACATCGTCAACGAGGACACGCCGATGATCTGGCGCGGCCCGATGGTATCGAGTGCGCTCGAGCAGATGCTCCGCGACGTGCAATGGGGCGAACTCGACGTGCTGGTGGTCGACATGCCGCCGGGCACCGGCGACGCCCAGCTCACCCTCGCCCAGCGCGTGGCGCTCGCCGGCGCGGTGATCGTGTCGACGCCGCAGGACATCGCGCTGGTCGATGCACGCAAAGGCCTCAACATGTTCCGCAAGGTCGCGGTCCCGGTGCTCGGCATCGTCGAGAACATGAGCTATTTCCTCTGCCCCAAGTGCGGCGAGCGGTCGGAGATCTTCGGCCACGGCGGCGCGCGCGAAGAAGCGGAAAAGCTCGGCGTGCCGTTCCTGGGTGAGGTGCCGTTGCATCTCGACATCCGCACGACATCCGACAGCGGACGTCCGATCGTGATCGACCAGCCCGACAGCCCGCATACCCAGGTCTACAAGAACATCGCCGGCCGGGTGTGGAAGCAACTCTCGGCCAACCAGCGCGGCGCCCGCAAGGCGCCGACCATCGTGGTGCGGTAGAAGTCCTCGCCCAAGTCCACCCTTGCGATTCCGGCTCTCCGCACGCCGGAAAGCCAGTAACGGCGGGCTTTTCGCCCGATATTTGCGGACACCTGGATGTAACGCGTGTTGTCCGCGCCCCTGTCCGGGATTCCGGGATAAGCCTGATTCCATTGGCTTTTATACGACTCCCGGATTCTTCTTT
>JAUXST010000922.1 GCA_030679805.1 Reyranella sp.
TGCCGACGGCCAAGTGCTGATCCGCTCCCGCTTCCTCTCGCTCGACCCCTACATGCGCCCGCGCATGACCGAGCTGCGCTCCTACACGCCGCCCTTCGACCTCGGCAAGCCGCTGACCGGCGGCTCCGTTGGCGAGGTCGTCGAGTCGAAGAATCCTCGTTACGCCCGGGGCGACACGGTGATTGGCATGCTGAACTGGGCGAGCCACACGCTCCATGACGGCAAGGGCCTGCGCAAGATCGATCCGGCCGTGGCGCCGCTCCAGGCCCATCTGGGCGTGCTCGGCATGCCCGCCTTCACCGCCTGGTACGGGATGAAACATATCTGCAAGCCCAAGGCCGGCGAGACGGCGTTCGTCTCGGCGGCAACCGGCGCCGTGGGTCAGGTGGCGGGACAGCTCGCCAAGCTCGCCGGCGCCCACGTCGTGGGTTGTGCCGGCGACGACGAGAAATGCCAGTGGGCGGTGCACGAGGCGGGCTACGACGCCTGCTTCAACCACAAGACCGAACGCGACTACGGCGCGGTACTGGACAAGCTCTGCCCGCAAGGCATCGATTCGGATTTCGAGAATGTCGGCGGCAAGATTTTCCACGCGGTGTTCGCGCGCCTGAACAATTTCGGCCGCCTGGCCTTCTGCGGCGCCATCTCCGAGTACCAGGACGCCGAGCCGATGGCCGGCCCGCCCAAGATGTTCACCATCGTGCAGCGCCGCCTCACCATCCAGGGCTTCATCGTCTCCGATCACGCCGCCCTGATGGGCGAGTTCGCGGCCGAGGTTGGCGGCCTTCTGAAGGCGGGCAAGCTCAAGAGCCGCGAGACCGTGATCGACGGCTTGCCTGCCGCCCCGCAAGCCTTCATGGGCCTGCTCAAGGGCGAGAACTTCGGCAAGCTGGTGGTGAAAGTCGCGTAAACGCTCATGTCGTCCTGAGCGCAGCGAAGGACCTCACCGACCGATCAGACACGGGCTCAAGAACTCGCACCGAGCGCGCAGCCAGCGCGAGGTCCTTCG
>JAUXST010000932.1 GCA_030679805.1 Reyranella sp.
AAGTAAGGCATCATCGCTTCGAGGACGCGCGGGTCCATCGGCGTCGTGGCCTGGTAATCGAGGTAGATCGGCTGGTCGTTGCGCCGGATCTGGGCAATGGCGTTCATGCTAACCCCTTGAAAATCCTAGGCCGCCCGGGCACGACTTATATCCGAGCGTCCTGCTCGGATATATAAGTCCCGCCACGTGGCGATCAAGCGTTCAATATCGTCGAAACAGCTATTCCAGCCGAAGCTTATTCTGAGTGCCGTCTCGGCTTCGGCAGGTTCCACGCCCATGGCCAAAAGCACCGCCGAGCGCGTCACTTTGCCCGAGGAACAGGCCGCTCCGGCCGACACGCCAATGCCCGCCAGATCGAGGGCCATGACCTGGGTTTCCGCCCGGACGCCCGGCATGGAAATACAGGTCGTGTTGGGCAACCGATCCGCCGACGCGCCATAGATACGAGCCGCCGGTGCGATCTCAAGCAGGCTCGCCTCCAGGCGGTCGCGCCATTCGCGCGTCGCCAGGCCGTTCCCTGCCTCGGTCGCCGCGGCGCCGAAGCCCGCGATACCCGCCACGTTTTCCGTGCCAGCACGGCGATTGGATTCCTGGCCGCCGCCGAGACGGTCAGGCAAGAACGGCACATTGCTGCGGACGACCAGCGCGCCGACCCCTGTTGGACCACCGAACTTGTGAGCCGACAGGCTGAGATAATCGACACCGAGGCTATGCAGATCGACGGACACCTTCCCGGCGCCCTGTACAGCGTCGCAATGCACCAGCGCGCCCGCAGCATGGGCCACCCGCACGACATCGGCGATCGGCTGCAACACGCCGGTTTCGTTATTGGCGAACATCACCGACACCAGCACCGACTCGGACGATGCCGCCAGACTCTGTTCCAGAATGCCAAGGTCGACGATGCCGTTGCCCTGGACCGGCACGATTTCCATGCCGTTGGCAGCCTTCAGCACGCTGTCATGCTCGACGGCCGAAACCAGGACACGCTTCCGGCCCGCACCGGAGAGCGCTGAATTGTTGGCTTCGGTGCCACCCGAGGTGAACACGACCTCCGACGGCCGCGCGCCCACCAGGGACGCCACCTGCCGGCGCGCCCAGTCGACGCGTGCACGCGCCGTGCGACCGACACGATGCACCGACGAAGGATTGCCACCCGCCTGCAACGCTTCCACCATGGCGTCGAACGCCGCCGGCCGGAGCGGGCTGGTGGCGTTGTGATCCAGGTAGGTATAGGCGGCGGGCATCGAGCGTGCCTTGCTAGCTGGCGGCAGCCATCGAGTCCGATTTGGCCGGACCGGGAGCCTCGCTGAGGCGCGACGCAAGGCGGCGCTCCAGCACGTCCAGCAATGTCACCGAACTCAGGAAGGCGTGGATCTGGTTGCCGAGTTCTTCCCACAGGTCGTGGGTGAGGCACTTGCTGCGATCGGCCCGGCAGCCGGTCGCCCCCATTTCGGTGCAGCGCGTGGCGCTGATGGGCTCGTCGACGGCCAGGATGATTTCAGACACCCTGGTCTCAGCGGAGCCGTGGGCAAGGCGATAGCCACCACCCGGTCCGCGCACGCTCTTCACCAGGCCGGCACGCCGCAGCCGGGCGAAGAGCTGTTCCAGATATGACAAAGAGATTTCCTGTCGAGCCGCGATGTCCGACAATGAAACGGGTTTGGCCTGTGCATGACGGGCCAAATCAACCATCGCCATGACGGCGTAACGTCCTTTGGTGCTGAGCTTCACAGCATCCTCCTCGTGCCAGCGCCTGCCGGCCGTCGTTACTGAATGCCTAAAGGTCTTGAAAACCAAGGCATTACTAAGATATTCCAAGCCCCGATATGGGATCTGGGGAAAAACCAACTCGTAGGGTAGGATTTAGTAAACCCGAGTAGTTTGGTCAAGTATCAAGATTCCCACCAATTCAGTGCACCTTTCGGCGCCGACGGCGGCCCATATTGGTGAAGGACCGGAGCCTCAATGCCTGATGTGATGTTTACCGGCCCCGAGGGTCGCCTTGAGGGTCGCTATCACCAGAGCAAGGAAGAGCACGCCCCGATTGCACTGATCCTGCATCCCCACCCGCAATACGGCGGGACGATGAACCACAAGGTCGTCTTTTCGCTATTCCATGTCTTCGTTAACCGGGGCTTTTCGGTGCTGAGGTTCAACACCCGCGGCGTCGGCCGCAGCCAGGGCCGCTTCGACAACGGCATGGGCGAGTTGAGCGACGCCGCCGCCGCCCTCGACTGGCTGCAGAGCATGAACGCCGACGCCAAGTCGTGCTGGATCGCCGGCTACTCGTTCGGCGCCTGGATCGGCATGCAGCTTCTCATGCGCCGCCCCGAGATCGATTGCTTCGTCTCCGTGGCACCGCCGGCCAACTCCTACGACTTCACCTTCCTCGCCCCCTGCCCCGCCTCCGGGCTGATCGTGGGAGCGGAAAGGGACGAAGTGGTGCCGCAGGCCGACATCCAGAAGCTGGTGGCGCGGCTGTCGCTCCAGAAGGGCATCACCGTCGAGTCGCGGACCGTGAAGGGTGCCAACCATTTCTTCCACGACTCCCTCGACAAGCTCGCGGTCGACGTCGACAAATACGTCGCCAAGTGCCTGGTCACGCCGCCGGGCCGGGCGACGAGCAACAAGGAACCCTGACCGCCTAAGGCGGGTTAAGGCAGGTGAAGCCGCCCCCCGGTCAACGGTCGGGCGGCACCTGTCGTGGTCGGAAAGGTGAGCGGCAGGCCACGCAGCGAGCGCACCGCGAGGAAACCGAACGCCTGTGCCTCCAGCGCATCACTGTCCCATCCGAGATCGGCACCGGTCACGACCTTGCCGCGCGTTTCCGCCGCGATCGCCCGCAGCAGCGTCGGATTGCGGGCACCACCGCCGCAGATCACCCACTGCGCCGCGGGCGCCGGGAAATGCCGGGCCGCGAGCGCCAACGCACGCGCCGTGCCGGCCGTCAGCGTCGCGGCGCCGTCGGCAACCGCCAGTCCTTCCGCCCACGCATCGCTGAAGTCGCCCCGATCCAACGACTTGGGCGGCATCTGCGCAAAGAACCGGTGCTCGATGAAGTGTTCCAGCCGCGTGCGATCGACGGTGCCCCGCGCGGCAAGCATGCCGTCGGTGTCGTAACGCTGCCCGGCATGGCGCGCGCACCAGTCGTCGATCGGCCCGTTGCCCGGCCCTGTGTCGAACGCCAGAAGGGAATCGTCCGCGCCCACCCACGTGACGTTCGCCACACCTCCGATATTCACCACGGCAAGCGGACGCGGCAGATCGCGCACCAGGGCTGCATGATAGATTGGCACCAGCGGCGCGCCCTGCCCGCCAGCCGCCACATCCGCGGCGCGCAGGTCGTTGACGACGCGCACGCCCAGCGAACGCGCGAGCGCCGCGCCGTCGCCGATCTGCCAGGTGAAGCCCCTTTCCGGCCGGTGTGTGATCGTCTGGCCGTGGAAGCCCACGAGATCGATGGTCGGAAGCGCGATGCCCCGCTCCAACGACCAGCGCTGCACGGCTGCCACGTGCGCCTCCGTCACCGCGCGCTCGGCGGCGCGGGTCGCCTCGGAGACCTGCTCGGCGCCAAAGGCCGCGCGTATCGTTCGTCGCAGCTCGTCTGCGTAAGGAACCGTAAGACTCGGCCCGAAGGATCCCACGCGCTCGCCGTCGGTCTCGATCAGCGCTACGTCAACACCATCGACCGAGGTGCCGCTCATCAGGCCGAGCGCGCGCATCATGCCGGCGAGCCGGCGTTCAAATGCTCGCGCACACGCTCGACGAACGGCCCGTCCCGAACGGGATCGAATCGCCGGGCCGTTGTCCAATCGTAGGCGTTCCAGGCCACCCGCCCGCGCTTTCCGTCGGGCTCCGTCCGATAGCGCGGAATGATGTGGGTGTGCAGCGCCGGTTCGCTGTTGCCGAGGGTTTCGTAGTTGATCCGATAGGCGTCGGTCACCGCCAGCAGGGCATCGCCAGCCTGGATCACATCCAGCGAATACTGGACGCGCTGGGCCCGATCGAGGTCGTTGATGCTCTCGACCACCGGATCGGCCAGCAAGACGCAGTAACCGGGCAGCGGCTGAACGTCGCCCGCGACCAGCCAGCCCGACTTCATCCGGCAAATCACGTATGGGTTCTGCCCGCGTCGCGCCAATTCCACTCGTCCCACGATCAGGTTCGCCAAATTTCACTCCGTTGAGGCACGGGCAGCCTCATGGTACACCCGCGCCCCATACGGACAAACCGCCGAGCAGCGAGATGACGAACTTCAAGTCGGATTTCATGCGGATCGTGCACGAGCGCGGCATGGTGCACCAGTGCAGCGACGCTGCGCGCCTGGATGAGATGCTGTCGAGCGGCACCCGGACGGCCTATATCGGCTTCGATTGCACGGCCGACTCGCTGCACGTCGGGCACCTGCTGCAGGTAATGCTGCTGCGCTGGTGGCAGAAGACCGGACACAAGCCGATCGCGCTGATGGGCGGCGGTACGACCAAGGTCGGCGATCCATCAGGTCGCGACGAGACGCGCCAACTGCTCACGACCGAGCAGATCGACGCCAACATGGCCAGCATCAAGACGAGCTTCGCCAACTACCTGAAATTCGGCAGCGGCCCGACCGACGCGGTGATGGCCAACAACGCCGACTGGCTCGATACCCTGCTCTACATTCCGCAGCTGCGTGACGTCGGCCGGCATTTTTCCGTCAACCGGATGCTGACCATGGATTCCGTCAAGCTGCGGCTGGAGCGCGACCAGCCGCTCAGCTTCCTCGAATTCAACTACATGATCCTGCAATCCTACGATTTCGTGGAACTTCACAAACGCCACAACTGCATCGTCCAGATGGGCGGCTCCGATCAATGGGGCAACATCGTCATGGGCGCCGATCTCGGCCGGCGCATGGCCGGCGCCGAACTGTTCGCGCTGACCTCACCGCTGCTCGCCACCGCATCCGGTGCAAAGATGGGCAAGACCGCAGCAGGCGCGGTGTGGCTCAATCCGGCACGGCTCAGCCCCTACGACTTCTGGCAATACTGGCGCAATGCCGAGGACGCCGACGTCGGCCGCTTCCTCAAGCTCTTCACCGAACTGCCTCTGCCCGAGGTCGCCCGGCTCGAGGCCTTGGAGGGCCAGGAGATCAACGAGGCGAAGAAGATTCTCGCGACCGAGGTGACGCGTCTGGCGCATGGCGCTACGGCAGCCGAACTCGCCGCCGAGACCGCGCGCCGCACGTTCGAGGAAGGCACCAAGGCCGACGCCCTGCCGACGATCGATGTGCCGCGCGCGCGCCTCGTCGCCGGGATCCCCGCTTTCGAGCTGCTGCATGAAGCAGGCCTCGTCGAGAGCCGCAACGAAGCGCGCAAGCTGATCAAGGGCGGCGGCGGGCGCCTCAACGACAAATCCATCGCCGGCGACGCGGCGCTGGTCGGCGAGAGCGACCTCGACGGGTCGGGCACGCTCAAGCTGTCGGCC
>JAUXST010000936.1 GCA_030679805.1 Reyranella sp.
GATGGCAGGTGGCATCTATCTCGGCGGTTTCAACGCGCTCGGCTACGTGCTCGGTTGGACCGGCGGCTACGTGCTGGTCGGCATCCTGCTGGCACCTTACCTGCGCAAGTTCGGCCAGTTCACCGTGCCCGACTTCCTCGGCACGCGCTACGAGGGCAATGGCGCGCGACTGTGCGGCGTCGTCGTGCTGTTCTGTGCGTCGTTCACCTACATCGTCGCGCAGTGCTTCGGCATCGGCATCATCACCTCGCGCTTCCTCGGTATTCCCTTCGAGGTCGCCATCTTCGTCGGCCTGCTCGGCATCCTTGTCTGCTCGATGCTGGGCGGCATGCGGGCGGTGACCTGGACCCAGGTGGCCCAGTACGTCATCCTGATCATTGCCTACCTCGTGCCGGTCGTCTGGCTGTCGACCAAGAAGTACGGCATCCCGATCCCCGAATTGACCTACGGCCAGGCGCTCGACCAGATCGCCTTGCTCGAAGCCAAGCTCGGCGTCGTCAAGCACTTCACCGACGCCTTCACCGACGCCAAGGGCCAGTTCAGCTGGACGGAGTTCAACAACTTCTGGGCCTTGGTGCTCTGCCTGATGATCGGAACGGCCTCGCTGCCGCACATCCTGATGCGCTACTTCACGACGCCCAGCGTCCGTGAGGCGCGCACCTCGGTTGCCTGGTCGATCTTCTTCATCTTCCTGCTCTACTTCACGGCGCCGGCCTATGCCGCCTTCGCGAAGCTCGAGGTCTACCAGAACGTGATCGGGCAACCGATCGCCAGCCTCCCGGCGTGGGTCCAGAACTGGTCCCAGGTCGGCGGTCTGCTGACCATCAAGGACGGCAACAGCGACGGCATCCTTCAGCTGTCGGAGTTCATCATCAACCAGGACATCATCGTGCTGTCGATGCCGGAGATCGCCGGCTTGCCGTACGTGGTGTCGGGCCTGGTGGCCGCCGGCGGTCTTGCCGCGGCGCTTTCCACCGCCGACGGCCTGCTGCTGGCCATCGCCAACGCGCTCAGCCACGACGTCTACTACAAGATGATCGACCCCAAGGCCTCGACGGCCCGCCGGTTGCTCGTCGCGCGTGGCTTGCTGGTCGGCGTCGCGTTGATTGCGGCGGCGGTTGCCGGCACGCGTCCCTCCGGCATCATCCAGATGGTGGCGTGGGCGTTCTCGCTGGCCGCGGCCGGCCTGTTCGCCCCGCTGGTGCTCGGCATCTGGTGGAAGCGTACGACCAAGATCGGCGCCATCAGCGGCATGGTCAGCGGCTTTGGCGTCTGTCTCTTCTACCTGGTGATGACCCGCTACTGGCCGGCGGAGTTCAAGTCGATGTTTGGAACCGATCTGTGGTGGGGTATCCGCAACATCTCCTCGGCTGTGTTCGGACTGCCGGTTGCGTTCGCCGTGACCTACGTGGTCAGCCTCATGACACCTGCACCTTCGAAAGAGATGCAGAACTTCGTGGACTCGATCCGCACGCCTGGCGGCGCCGTGGCACCCCACGCCGCCTAGTCGGCGGAATATATCGATCCGGAGCAGGACCCCTCGCGGGGTCCTGTTTTTTTTGCGCGCTACGCTAAGATGGACGAAGAGGAGATGGTTGCGTGGGATCTCAGGACATCTGGTGGAGCTACTGGTATTTCCACATCCCCAACTATTTCCTGTCGCTGGTCTTCTACTGCCTGTTCGGCCGCTTCTTCCTGAGCTTCTTCCTGCCGCCGGACAGCCGGAACTACATCTACCGCTCCTTCCGTTGGCTGACGGAATGGATCTACCGGCCGGTGGCCTACATCACGCCCTCGGCCATCCCACCCATCCTGATCGCCCCCGTGGCGGCCTTCTGGGTCGCGGCCCTTCGCGTCGTGCTGTTCATGGTGCTTTACCAGCTCGGGCTGATGCCCCGGGCGCCTGTGGCAGGCTGAGCGCCATGGACCGCAATCTTCTCGTCTTTGCCGTGGTCGGCATCAGCATTCTGAACGGGTTGTTCTCGCCCTTCCTCGCCATTGCCGTGCCAATCTCGGCCGTCCTGATGCCGGAGGTCTTTCCCCGTTCGGTCGGCTGGGTACTGTTCTTCAGTTCGCTGCTGGTGGCGTCGGCGACGCTGCTGGTCTCCGGTGTTCCCGCAGCGCTCTACGAACGCCTGGTCGACGGCGCGCGCGGCGGCAACGCAGCCATTGCCATCTGGCTCGTCGGAGCGGGCCTCCTCGCACTGCCGGCGTTCCGTCACCTGCTGGGCTGAGGCGCCCGTCTGGAAAATGGCCGTCTGGAGGATGGTCGTCTGGAAGACGGCCCTCTAGAAGATGACCTTGAAGTTGCCGTCGCTCTGTTTCTGGGCGATGCACTGGAACAGCGCCTTCTTGCCATCCAGCTCGTAGGGGATGTTCACGCGTATCTCCTCCTCGCCGGTGGAGCCGGTAATCTTGGATTGTTCGAGGCTCGCGAATGCTGCGCTGCCAACCTTGGCGTCCTTCTTCGCAGAGGCCAGGCAGGCGTCGTAGGCGAGCTTGTCCTGGCCGCCCGACGACTTGAAACAGGCGCCGAGCGTCAAGGCTGCCAACGCCAATATCGTGAAGCGGTACATGCGCGATTCCCCCGGATCTTCATGTAGTTTTGTGGCGGCACGCTAGAGCGATTATCCGGCGGCGGCAACGCGACATTGGTCGAAGGTAGCCCACGCGCTATGGTTACTGCATGACCTACGACGACATCAGGCGCTACGCCGAACTGTCGGTGCGGCGCGGCTGCGGTTTCGCCCTGATGGCGATCGCGACGGCCATGGTGGGCTTTTCCGGCGAGCCGTGGATCGCCGTCCGTTCCGGGGCGGTCTTCGTGCTGATCGCGGCCGTGGTGCTGTTCTGGAAAGGTTGGACGGCGCGCACGCGCAACTATCGTCATACCGAAGTCTGGCTGATGATCGAGGATGCGCCGGCGCTGCCGCGCGAACGCCTGCAGACCATGATCGGCGGCGCCCTCGCCGACGTCTATTTCAGCCACGCACGTCTTGCTGCGTGCATGGTGTTGGCGATGTGCGTCATCGGTTTTGCTATCGGCGATCCGCGCTAGGCCTGTTCGCGCGAACGCCTGCTTTGCAGCCTGACAAAAGATCCGCATCGAATGACTTTGGTCCAATTGCGCGTGACGCAACGCTGCCTCGGCCGTCATCATCTGGAGTGTAGGAAAACCGAGCCGCACCACCACCGCCCCCCCCGTAAGCACCGTGCCTCAATTGAGGTGGGGTGCAACAGTATCGCTTCCAATCCCAATTCGCGGTTCTCTATCGAACGATGAGTCCCACCGTTTGCTGGTAGCGCTTTTGGCTTTTCTCGGACCAGCCGAAGTCGGCGCGAGGTGCCAACCGACGTAGGGCAGCCTCCATGGCAGGACTGCTTGTTTTGGTAATGCCGTAGATCCTCAGCGCTTGGCCGTCTTCAGTCAGGACGAAGATGATGCGCTCGGCCTCCAACTGCATTGCGCCAACGCGAAGGTACACTGATTTGGGGAACATCCATTGGATGCGGCCGGGAAAATTCTTCAGCGTTTCATACACTACCGACGTTTCGATCTGTAAACGCGCACGGAAGAGTGCGATGAAGCGCGCCGCCAACCAACCCGTCGCGCCACAGACCAGAAGGGTAAGAAGGCTCGCGGCTGGCTCAGCGCCGAGGCGTCCGGCTTGCCACAAGAAGAACCAAAAGGCGGTAGCGGCCAATGCCAGGGCGGCAAGCGATGCTTGTATCGCCCTGGCGCGTCGCAAGGCTGAGGCAACGAGGGCGAGATCGTCCTTCTTTGACATTACCAACCCATACGAAAGACAGCAGTGCGATAGACGCACAACGGCGTTAAAACTTACCCTGCCAGAGGGCTTCGGCGAAGGTCTGATACAAAAATGCGGGCAGTGGATGCGCAGGCTTGCGCTATCGCGTCAGTGGCTCGACAGGACCAGGTACGCCGCGAGCACAAACATGGTGCAAAGCGTCATAGCTCCCGTAGGCCAGGTCTGGGCGAGATCGCCATTGGGCCCGAAGTGACGCTGCAGCCAAGTCGCGACATCCCGGCCCCCCTGACTTACCACCGACGACCAGGCCTTCCAAAATACGGTCGCCCAGACATGAAGAATGCCGACCAACTCCACGCCCAATCGGCGGTAGAGCCAATCGAGATCAAGTGTGATGGTCAATGTACGCCTCAGCCAGCCAAGCATCAGGAAGAATGCAAGACCCGAGAACAGCAGGAGCTGAAGCTGGAACACAACATGGTCTGCCGTGTAGGGCACGAAACTGACGGGGAAAGGCAACAAGGAATAGAGCAGGGTTGGCGCCATACCCAACGTCAAGCAGAGCGCTGCGAACAAGATCATCGCAGCACGCATGTTCCAAGTCGGATCCTGTGGCCGCAGGCCTGAATCTTTTTGGAAGAACACGAACCAGGGGAACTTGATGCCTGCGTGGAGAAAGACGCCGGCCGACGCCGCTGCCAGCAGGTACCAGACGATCACGAGGCCTTCTTGGCCGGCGGCCTCGGAAATCATCGACTTCGACACGAACCCCGAGGTGAGAGGAAAGGAGGAAATCGACAATGCGCCGACGATGCCGCAGATCGTGGTTAGCGGCATGGTGCGAAACAGGCCCCCGAGGTCGGTGCACTTCCGTTTGCCGGTCATGAAAAGAACAGAGCCCGCCGACATCAACAACAGCGCCTTGTAGATGATATGCGCGAAGGCATGGGCCGCGGCTCCGTTGAGCGCCATCTCGGTCCCGATCCCGATGCCGGTGACCATGAAGCCAACCTGGTTGACGATGCTGTAGGCCAGGATGCGGCGCATGTCGTTCTCCAGGATCGCGTAGACGATGCCGTAGAACACCATGAATAGGCCGACATAGATCAAAAGCTCTGTGCCGGGGAACCCGCGCAGAAGGACATATACCGCAGCCTTT
>JAUXST010000938.1 GCA_030679805.1 Reyranella sp.
CCTCGATCTGGCGGGCATCATTGAAAGCGGGACTCCGGCGCGCCAGCGCCATGAAGGCGTAGCGCCAGGCTGAATTGAATTCCGTGGCCTGCCAGTCGATCCATTTCTCGACCTCGGCCCTTGCCCGCGGCTCGGACGGCAGCAGCGACGGCGCCCCATGGCGGCCGGCCAGGTAGCGCAGGATGGTGTTGGATTCCCACAGGACGAAATCGCCGTCGACGATCACCGGCACCAGCCCGTTGGGATTGCGGGCGCGCTCCGGGCCGTCGTCGCTGCGCTCAAAGGCCAGGCCCAGCTCGTCGCAGGTCCACAGCACCTTGCGGACGTTGATCGAACTCGCTTTGCCGATGATGCGAAGCGTCATGAGGGCCCCTTCTCCTTCCGCCAGCGATACAAGCTCGGCTGGCGAAACGCCATCCGCGCATCGACCCGACCGCGCCGTCATGTTAGGCAAAAGGCCGGCTTTTTCGCGGAGGTTTTCTCATGGCGCGGCTCGGGTTCGGCGCATTTCTCGCCCCTCATCATCCCATCGGCGAAAATCCGATGCTGCAATTCCGGCGCGACATCGCGTTCGTGAAACATCTCGACGAGCTGGGCTACGACGAATTCTGGTGCGGCGAGCATCATTCGTCGGGCTGGGAGATGATCGCCTCGCCGGAGATGTTCCTCGCGGCGGCAGGCGAGCACACCAAGCGCATCAAGCTTGCGACCGGCGTGATCTCGCTGCCCTATCACCATCCCTACAACGTGGCGCAGCGCATGGTGCAGCTCGACCACATGACCGGCGGCCGCGCGATCTTCGGCTCGGGCCCCGGCGCGCTGCCGTCCGACGCCCATACGCTCGGCATCGATCCGATGACCCAGCGCGACCGCCAGGACGAGGCGATCGGCGTCATCCGTCGCCTCTTCGCCGGCGAGCGCGTCACCCACAAGTCCGAATGGTTCACGATGCAGGACGCCGCACTCCAGCTCCTGCCGCTGCAGGAGGACATGCCGTTCGCCGTCGCCTCGCAGATCAGCCCGTCGGGCATGACGCTGGCCGGCAAATACGGCATCGGCATCATTTCGCTGGGCTCGATGTCGACCGAGGGCCTGACCGCGCTGCCGACGCAGTGGGGCTTCGCCGAGTCGGCCGCCAAGAAGGCCGGCACGACCGTCGATCGCAAGAACTGGCGCGTGCTGCTCAACTGGCACATCGCCGAGACAGCTGAGAAGGCGCGCGAGGAGGCCAAGCACGGGCTGATGCGCTGGCACAACGAATACATCCACGGCACGCTGATGCGGCCGGGCTCGGTCCCCTACACCTCGCCGGACCAAGCCGTCGACGAGATGTCCAGCCCGGGCTCCGCCGCCGTCATCGGCACGCCCGACGACCTGGTGAAGATGATCAAGAGCGTGGTCGACCAGAGCGGCGGCTTCGGCACCTGCGTCGGCTTCGTGCATGACTGGGCCAACCCCGAGAACACCTTCCGCAGCTGGGACATGGTGGCGCGCTACGTCATCCCCGAGATCAACGG
>JAUXST010000008.1 GCA_030679805.1 Reyranella sp.
CCTCGAGGCCGGGGCGGATGCGGCCGAGGTTGGGCTCCGAGATGTAGGTGCGCACCCAGACCTTGTCGGTCAACGCGACAGTGAAGATCGGGGTGTTCGGGCCCACCATCGCGCCCGGTTCGACGATGCGGCTGAGCACGATACCATCGGCCGGCGCCTGGAGTTCGGTATCGATCAGGCGGCGTTCGGCCAACGACTGCATGGCCTTCTGGGAGAGCAGGAGGGCCTTGGCTTGGTCGATGTCCTCCTGGCGGGGGCCGATCTCGGTCAGCCGCAGGGCCTGGCTGGTCACATCGAGCCGTGCCCGGGCGGCATCGAATGCATTCTTGGCGTCGTCGTAGAGCTGGCGCGAGACGTTGCCGCTCTGCAGCAGGTCGGTGCGCCGCTTGAGCAGGACCTCCGCATCGGCGAGCGCGGCGCGGTTGGCATCGACCAGGGCGCGGTCGCGCGCGATTTCTTCCGGCCGGCTGCCGGTTTCCAGCCGGCGGAGCGCAATCTGCTGCGCCTCGGCGCGCGCGCGCGCCAGCGCGGCGAGGTCCTGGTAGGTTTCGGGCTCCAGAAGGGCGATCGTCTCGCCCGCCTTGACCGGATCGCCTTCCTCGCGGCGCAGCTCCTGCAGCCGGCCGATGGCGTTGAAGGCGAGGTCGACCTGGCGGATGTCGACGTTGCCGTACAGCGTCAGCCACTCGGCCGCCGGCCGCGGCCAGTAGTGCCAGGC
Source organism: Reyranella sp. (assembly GCA_030679805.1). Classification (GTDB taxonomy): domain Bacteria; phylum Pseudomonadota; class Alphaproteobacteria; order Reyranellales; family Reyranellaceae; genus Reyranella. The sequence goes on from JAUXST010000008.1 coordinate 719, forward strand.
GAACGCCGCCGCCGCGACCAAGGCCACAGCGCCCACCGCGAGCGTCGTCCAGAGCCCTTTGGGTCGTTTCATTGCCGCACTCCTACGCAAGCCGCCATGCGAACTCTGTCCGATTCCGGCTCAACCCTTAGGAGGGGCCTCCGCGGCGGGCTTTGATGTCGGTCAAGGGAGGTGCCGCTGGCAGGATATTGACATCAGTGGATAGGAATAATATATACTATCCTAGCCAAGGAGGAGCCAATGCCCGAAGTCGATCCGAACATCGTCTGGTACATCCCGAAGCGCCAGCCGAGCCTGGCACGGCGGAAGTACGATTTCCTGCGCTGCCTGCTCAGGTGGGGCACGATCAGCGAAGCGGCGGCGCGCATCGGCATCGACCGGCGCACGGCGCAGCGCTGGCGCCAGGACGACCCGAAATTCGACGAGGATTGCCGCATCAGGCTCGAGTGGCGGCGCGAGGCGATCATCCTCGCCGCCAGCAATCGCCTGGAGATGCCCACCCGTCGGCCGATCTTCCGCGGCGGCCGGCAGATCGGCCATCTCGAACGCGCCAACGACAAAATTCTGCTGGCGCTGCTCAAGACCATCGCCGCGCCGCGCCGCAAGCCAGTGACGGCTGGGCGTCCGAATGTCCCACTCGGCGCGACATCCCGATCCGCGCCAAACGCGGATCCGGCCGTTGATGCAAAGGGTTAAGCGAGGTGATTGTCGCAGTGCGACCAGCCAGGTCGCCTTTTATTTTGTCCCGCGGGGAGACTCTACTGCTGGCGGCGGTAGAGGAAGCAATTGTCGGCCTGGGGCATTTTAATGCCCTGGTAGAAGCTCATCGCCGTCGGCGCCGACAGCAGCAGCGTGGTGGTGAGCTGGCCGCCGGCCGCCGTGCGCGTCTCCTCGATCAGGCGCTTGCCGATGCCCTGGCCCTGGCAGGCCTTGTCGACGGCAAGGTCGGACAGGTAGCAGCAGAAGCAGAAGTCGGTGAGCGAGCGGGCGAAGCCCACCAACCTGCCATCCTGGCGGGCGGTCACGAACAGGTTGCTGTGCGCCAGCAAGCGCTCGACACGGCCGCGGTCATCGACCGGCCGGTTGAGGCCGGATTTGCGGACCACGTCGATGTACTCGTCGGCGGCGAGAAAATCCTCGCGGGCGTAGATCGTGTTCATTCGGTCAACCATCTCCTGAGTGCCGCCGTGACTTCGGCGGGTCTCTCCAGCGGGCCCATGTGCCCGCAATCCTCAAGCACGACCAGCCGCGAGTCGGCGATGTCGGCGGCCATCTCCTCGGCGCGGACGAGCGGCGTCGTCAGGTCCTGGCGGCCGACGATCACCACCGTCGGGACCTCGATGTCGACCAGCAGCGACCGGCTGTCGGGCCGCGCCATGGTGGCGCGCGTCTCGTTGACGAAGCCCTCGGCGCCCACTTCCAGCGCCATGTCGAGGATGGGTTGGGCGATCGCCGGGTCGGCGATGTGCGAAGGATGAAGGATCATCGGCAGCAGCGAGGGCTGCACGCCGTGGAAGCGGCCGATCTTGGTCTGCTCGATCAGGCCGCGACGACGGGCCGTCGCCTCGCTCGCATCGGGCGTGGCCTGGGTGTCGATCAGCGCCAGGCGTTCGACCCGCTGGGCGGCGCGGCGCAGGATCTCGAAGGCGACGTAGCCGCCCATCGAGAAGCCGGCAAGCGCGAAGCGGGCAGGCGCCTGGGCGAGGGCGACCTCCGCCATGGCGGCCATCGAGTCGTGATGCCAGAGTTCGGGCACGACGATGTCGACGATATCGGACAGCGCTTCGATCTGGGGCTGGAAGACGCGCCGCGTGGCGAGCAGGCCGGGCAGCATGAGAAGCGTTGGGCGCGCCATCGGTTACACCTGGATTTGGTTGCCCAGTTCGATAGCGCGGTTCGGTGGGATGCGGAAGAAGGTCTTGGTCGCCGAGGCCGAGTGCGAGAGCGAGATGAACCAGTCGCGGCGGATCCTGCCCAGGGTCGAGCGCTGCGCCGGAATCAGCGTCTCGCGGCCGAGGAAGAAGCTGGTCTCCATCTCGTCGTAGGCGATGCCGTGCGGCCGGCAGGCGCGGAGCGCCGCCGGAATGTCGGGCTGCTCGGTGAAGCCGTAGTGGGCAATCACGGTATGGAAGCCCTTGCCCAGCCGCTCGACCTCGACGCGATGGGCCTCGGACACGCGCGGCACGTCCATGGTGTCGACCTGCAGGATGATGATGCGCTCATGCAGGATCTTGTTGTGCTTGAGATTGTGCAGGAAGGCCGCGGGCGTGTGGCTGGCGTCGGCGGTCAGGAACACGGCGGTGCCGGCGACGCGGCTCGGCACACGCTCCATGCGCTCGAGGAACTGCCGCAGCGGCACGGAGCCTTCGCTGAGTTCGGTGGCGACCAGCCGGCGACCGCGCCGCCAGGTGGTGATGGTGAAGTAGACGAAGGAGGCCACCAGCAGCGGCAGCCAGCCGCCGTCGGGAATCTTGAGCGCGTTGGCGATGAAGAAGGCGAGATCGGGGATCGCCAGCAGGCCGAACACGCCGACCGCCAGCGCTGGCCGCCAGCGCCAGACCAGGATCGCCACCGCGGTCGCCAGCGCCGCGTCGACCAGCATGGCGCCGGTGACGGCCAGGCCATAGGCGCCGGCCAGCGCGCCCGAGGAGCCGAAGCCCAGGACCAGCGCCACGACGCCGCCCATCAGGATCCAGTTCACGCGCGGGATGTAGATCTGGCCGATCGCGGTCTCGGAGGTGTGCTTGATCTCCATGCGCGGCAGATAGCCGAGCTGGATTGCCTGCCGGGTCAGCGAGAACACGCCGGTGATGACGGCCTGGGAGGCGATGACGGCGGCGAGCGTGCTGAGCGCGACCAGCCCGATGATGTAGTCCTTGGGCACCAGCTCGAAGAACACCTGATGGACGATCTGGGGGTCCTCGATGATCATGGCGCCCTGGCCGAAATAGTTGAGCAGCAGGCCCGGCATCACCAGGCCGAGCCATCCGGTCCGGATCGGATTGCGGCCGAAGTGTCCCATGTCGGCGTAGAGCGCCTCGGCGCCGGTGACGGCCAGCACGATCGAGCCGAAGGCCCAGAAGATGCCGAAGCCCTGGTCGGAGATCAGCTTGATCGCGTAGTAGGGATTGATCGCATGCAGCACCGCGGGGTTCTTGACGATCTGCCACACGCCGAGCACGCCCAGCACGACGAACCACACCAGCATCACCGGACCGAACAGCCGGCCGACGTCGGCCGTGCCGCGCGCCTGGAGGAAGAACAGCCCGACCAGGATGACCAGCGACAGCGGCACGACGAACGGCGTGAAGGCGGGGGCGGCGGCCGACAGGCCCTCGACCGCGCCCATGACCGAGACGGCCGGCGTGATGATGGCGTCGCCGTAGAACAGCGCCAGCCCGATCACGGCCAGCACGGTGATGGCGCGGCGCACCGTGCGTCCCTTGCCGTTCAGCCCGCGCGTCGCCAGCGTGGCGAGCGCCAGCACGCCGCCTTCGCCCTTGTTGTCGGCGCGCATGATCAGAACGACGTACTTGATGGTGACGGTGAGGGTAATGGCCCAGAACAGCGTCGACAGCACGCCCAGCACATGCTCCGGCGTCGGCGGCAGGCCCGAACCGTGGAGGAAGGTCTCGCGCAGCGCATAGAGCGGGCTGGTGCCGATGTCGCCGAACACCACGCCCAGCGCGCCCACCACGAGGCCGGCCGCGGCGCCACCCGGCGCGTGGTGGCCGTTGCTGCCATGGGCCGCGTGTGGCGTGGACGAGGGAGAAGATGGGCTGGTTTCGGCTGTGGCCATGATATCGAACGCCGCCAGGGGTGGCGGCGGCGCGACGGTTTGCGCCCGCACCTTCCGCCTGTCAACGCGCCAAATCGAGGGTTGTTGCGACGAATGGACTTGACTTGACCGCCCCGCGAAGGCGGCCTTGGGGCATGACCGAGCCGGCCGTCGAGTACGTCGATGTCAGCAACCCGCGTCTCTACCGCGAGGATGGCTGGGCGCCGCATTTCGCACGGCTGCGGCGCGAAGATCCTGTTCATCGTCACGGCGATAGCCCCTATGGGCCCTACTGGTCGGTGACGCGCTTCGCCGACATCATGAAGGTCGAGCTCGACCACGCGACCTATTCGTCGGACTCGAGCCTGGGCGGCATCCAGATCGCCGACCAGCCGCTCGGCCAGGACCTGCCTAACTTCATCCGCATGGATCCGCCGCGCCACACGGCGCAGCGCCGGACCGTGGCGCCGATCGTGGCGCCCACCAACCTCGCCAACATGGAAGGCATCATCCGCCGGCGCACCCAGGCCGTGCTCGACGGCCTGCCGCGCAACGAGAGCTTTGACTGGGTCGACCGCGTGTCGACCGAACTCACCGCCATGATGCTGGCTACGCTGTTCGACTTCCCGTGGGCGGACCGGCGCAAGCTCACCCACTGGTCCGACGTCGCCATTGCCAATATCGAGGCCGAGGATGCCGTGGTGAAGAGCGAGGCTGCGCGCATGGCCGAGCTGATGCAGATGGCCGAGATCATGGGCGCACTCTGGAAGGAGCGCGCCGCCCAGCCGCCCAAGTTCGACCTGATCTCGATGATGGCGCACAGCGAGGCGACGCAGAACCTGCCGCTGCGCGAGTTCATCGGCACTTTCGGCCTCTTGATCGTGGGCGGCAACGACACGACGCGCAATTCGATGAGCGGCGGGCTGATGGCGATGATCGAGCATCCCGCCGAAGTCGCCAAGGTGCGGGCCGATTCCGGCCTGCTGCCCAGCCTGGTGTCGGAAACCATCCGCTGGCAGACGCCGGTGATCCACATGCGGCGCACCGCGACCCGCGACGCAGAACTCGGCGGCAAGGCCATCACCAAGGGCGACAAGGTCGTGATATGGTACGTCTCGGGCAACCGCGACGAGACCGCAATCGAGGAGCCCGAGCGCTTCGTCGTCGGCCGCGCCAGGCCGCGTCACCATCTGGCGTTCGGTGCCGGCATCCACCGCTGCGTCGGCGACCGGCTGGCCGAGATGCAGCTCAGGATCCTGTGGGAAGAGCTGCTGGAGCGCCGGCTCGAGATCGAACTCGCCGGCCCGCCGGTGCGGCTCTACTCCAACTTCATCCGCGGCATCCGCGCGCTGCCGGTGCTCATCCGCGCCTGATCGTCTCGACGCCGGCCGCGAAGGCCTGCTGCAGCAGCCAGACGTCGCCCGCGATCGAAACGAAATCGTAGCCCATCCTGACGAACTGCGCGGCCTGCTTGGCATCGACGGCGAGCCGGCCGGCCGACTTGCCGTGCTTCCGGGCGGCGGCGATTGTCGCCTGCTCGGCCTGCGCGAAGTCGGGATGGTCGAAGGCGCCGGGTTCGCCCAAGGCCACCGAGAGATCGTTGTGGCCGAGCCACAGCATGTCGACGCCGGGCATCGCGGCGATCTCGTCGGCCGCCGCGGCGCCCCTGGGATCCTCGACCTGCAGGATGATGGCGGTACGGGCATTCTGTTCGGCAAAGCGCGGCAGCAAGGGCTCGGTGCGCATGGCGAAGCGCTCGTGGGCGAGCCCCAGGGCCACGCCGCGCGTGCCATCGGGCCAATACTTGGCGGCTTCGATCACGGCTTTGGCCTGCTCGACCGACGACACGATCGGCACCATCACGCCGTCGGCCCCGGTGTCGAGCGCACGCGAGATGTGATGGCGGGACTGCGAGGGCACGCGCACGATCGATGGCAGGCCGGCCGCCTGCAGGTAGCGCACGACGCTACGCACGGTGTCGAAGCTGAAGCCGGTGTGCTCCATGTCGAGCACGGCATAGTCGGCGCCCGCGGCCTTCAGGATTTGGCCGATACCGGGGGTCGTGAATTCGAACAGAAAGGTGCCGATCTTGGTCGCGGGCGTGCCCACGAGCGTGCGCAGGTTCGGTATCGGCATCTTCTGTCTCTCCCCGGATTTCTCGTTGCGGCCCGCACCATAGGCGGCGTTTGCGTGGCGGCTCAACCGGAACCGGGACGTTGACCGTGTCACCCGCAAGGCCACAAGTGAATCACCATGACACCGGCGCTGCTCTACGGCCTCGTCGTTCTATCCGCGATCGCCCATGCGATCTGGAACGCATTGGTGAAATCGGCCGGCGACCGCACGCTGACCATGGTGGCGATCCGCACGGCCGGACTCCTGCTGGGCCTTGTAGCCCTTCCCTTCGTCGACTGGCCGGCGCCGGAGAGCTGGAAGTGGCTGGGCCTCACCTCTTGCGTGATGTTCGCCTACTACGCGCTCCTGATCCGCTCCTACGGTCTCGGCGACATGAGCGTGGTCTATCCGCTGGCGCGCGGCATCGCGCCGGTGCTGATGACGATCGCCGCCTTCCTGGCGATCGGCGAGGCGCTGAGCGTGGGCCAGATGGTGGCCGTCGGCCTGATCTCGCTCGGCATTATGGCGCTGTCGATCGGCGTGGGCGCCAGCCGGCAGGCGGTGGGTTTCGCACTGGCGACCGGTGTGTCGGTCGCGACCTACAGTTTCTTCGGCGGGCTGGGCGTGCGCGCCGCGGGTACGGTGCTGGGCTTTCAGGCCTGCCTGGAAATCATCACCGGCCTCGGCATGGTCCTCTATGCGCTGGTGACGCGCCGCGCCGACCTTCCGGCCTATGCCCGCCGCCACGGCGCGGTCGGCCTGCTGGCGGGCGCCGTTTCGGTGGTGGGGTTCCTCGCCTTCCTGTTCGCGGCGCGGAGCCTGCCGTTGGGGCCTGTCGTGGCGCTGCGCGAAACCAGCGTGATCTTCGGTGCGGTGCTGGGCACCGTCGTGCTCAAGGAAGGTTTCGGCTTCCGCCGCATGGCCGCCTCGGCGCTGGTCGTGGGCGGGATTGCGCTTCTCGCCCTGCTGCGATGAGATATGCTGATTCGGTATCGACCCATCATTTGGAGGAAACCATGAAGCTCTATTACATGCCCGGCGCCTGCTCGCTCGGCATCCACGTGCTGCTTGAGGAGATCGGCAAGCCCTACGATCTGCACAAGATCGACGGCGCCAATCGCGAGCAGTACGGGCCCGACTTCACCAAGATCAACCCGAAGTCCAAGGTGCCGACGCTGACGCGCGACGATGGCTCGGCCTTGACCGAGTTTCCGGCCATCGCCGTGTGGCTTGCCCGCAAGAACCCCGAGAAGGGCCTGATGCCGGCCGACGCCGACAATGAGGCGCGCGCGCTCGAAGCCATGGATTACGCCGTCTCGACCATGCACATGCAGGGTTTCTCCCGCATGTTCCGGCCGGTCA
>JAUXST010000009.1 GCA_030679805.1 Reyranella sp.
TTGCTGGTGATGTCGTAGGTCACGCGATTGATGCCGCGGCATTCATTGATGATGCGGGCAGCAACGCGGCCGAGGAAGGCGTGCTCGAACGGGTAGTAGTCGGCGGTCATGCCGTCGGTCGAGGTGACGGCGCGCAGCGCACAGGCCTGGTCGTAGGTGCGGCCGTCGCCCATCACGCCCACGGTGCGCACCGGCAGCAGCACGGCGAAGGCCTGCCAGATCTCGTCGTAGAGGCCTGATTTGCGGATCTCGTCGAGATAGACGGCGTCGACCTCGCGCAGCAGGTCGAGCTTCTCCTTGGTGATGTCGCCCGGGATGCGGATGGCGAGGCCGGGACCGGGGAACGGATGGCGATTCACCAGGTCGGCCGGCAGGCCGAGCTCCCGGCCGAGCGCCCTCACCTCGTCCTTGAACAGTTCGCGCAAGGGCTCGACCAGCTTCATCTTCATGCGCGCGGGCAGGCCGCCGACATTGTGATGGCTCTTGATCGTGACCGAGGGGCCGCCGGTGAAGGAGACCGATTCGATCACGTCGGGATAGAGCGTGCCCTGGGCCAGGAAATCGGCGCCGCCGATCTTCTTCGCCTCTGTATCGAACACGTCGATGAACAGCGCGCCGATGGTCTTGCGCTTCTGCTCCGGGTCGGTGACGCCGGCCAGCGCCTTCAGGAACAGGTCCGAGGCGTCGGCGTGGATCAGCGGGATGTTGTAGCTGTCGCGGAACAGGCGGACCACCTGCTCGCCCTCGTCCTTGCGCAACAGGCCGTGGTCGACGAACACGCACTGGAGCTGGTCGCCGATCGCCTCGTGCAGGAGCACGGCCACGACAGAGGAATCGACGCCGCCGGAGAGGCCGCAGATCACCTTGCGCTTGCCGACCTGGGCGCGGATCTGGGCGATGGCGCGCTCGCGGAAGGCGGCCATGGTCCAGTCGCCCGTCGCGCCCGCGATTTTTAGCGCGAAATTGCGCAGCAGCTTGGCGCCGTCGGGTGTGTGCATGACCTCGGGGTGGAACTGGACGCCGTAGTAGCCGCGCTTCTCGTCGGAGATGGCGGCGAAGGGGGCGTTGTCGCTGGCGGCGATGACGCTGAAGCCGGGCGGCAGCTTGGTCACCCGGTCGCCGTGGCTCATCCAGACCTGCTTCTTGTCGCCCGGCGCCCAGACGCCGTCGAACAGGGCTGAGCCCGCCTTGACCTCGACCTCGGCGCGGCCGAATTCGCGGTGGTGGCCACTTTCCACGGTGCCGCCCAGCTCCTTGGCCATGGTCTGCTCGCCGTAGCAGATGCCCAGGACGGGCACCTTGGCGGTGAAAATGGCGGGATGGGCCGAGGGCGCCTCGCCCTCGATCACCGAGGCGGGGCCGCCGGAGAGGATGATGCCCTTGGGGTCGAAGGCCTTGATCCGGGCGGCGTCGACAGACTGGAAGGGGTGGATTTCACAGTACACCCCGGCTTCGCGCAGGCGCCGGGCAATGAGCTGGGTGACTTGGGAACCGAAATCGACGATCAGCAAACGGTCGGTCATGGGGGGATATAAACAGCGCGGGCGGTCGCATCAAGCCGAGCGCGGTGTGGATACCTGTCGGCGGCACCATGTTGGCCACGGAAAAACTGTCATCCCGAGCGCAGCGAGGGATCCTTAAGGCCATGAGTAAAGATCCCTCGCTGCGCTCGGGATGACAATGTGCGTGGGGCGGAGGGGGTCTTAGTCCTCCGCGGCCAGCCGTCGCCGCACCAAAGGCACGGTGAGGCTGCGCCAGGCGTAGGCCACCTCCTCGACATCGACGCCGGACAGGGTGTCGATCCGCTCGCCGACCCGCTCGCCGCCCAGGCCCTCGTAGAAGAACCGGGTGGGATTGGCGGCCAGCATCCACAGCACGGCGGTGTCGCAGCGGTCGGCTTTCAGCTGGCGGAAGAGCGTATCGAGCAGGCGCCGGCCGAGGCCGAGGTTCTGGAAATCGGGCTCGACATAGAGCGTATAGACCTCGCCGACCCGGACCTCGCGGCCGTCGAGTCCCTCGGGCAGGTCGCGCGCCGGGCCGCAACTGCCGAAGCCCACCACGCCCATCTCCTGGTCGTCGGCCACGAATACGCCGCGCGCCTCGCCGGGGTCGGCCAGCACGCGCGACCACCAGGCCGACTGGCGGACGTCCGACATGCCGACCAACATGGCGTCGGGCAGTATGCCGGCATAGGCCGACTGCCAGGTCTCGACATGGACCCGGCCGATTGCCGCGGCGTCGCTGCGGCTGGCGCGGCGGATGCGGATCATTCGGCCGCCTCCTCCTTCTTCTCCTCCTGCTTTCGCACGAGGGTCGCTGCGAAGAAGCCGTCGGTGCCGTGCCTGAGCGGCGACAGGCGCAGGTACGGCGAGGCATTCAATTCCGCCGGCGGCTCGCTGGCCAGGATATCGCGCCAGATGTCGCCCGCCGGCACGGTCTCGAAGTCGGGATGGCGCTCGAGGAACGAAGCGATCTGGTGCTCATTCTCGGCCGGCAGGACCGAACAGGTGGCATAGATGAGGCCGCCGCCCGGCTTCACCAGGCGCGCCGCGGCGTCCAGGATCTCGGCCTGCTTGGGCACCAGTTCGGCCAGGTCCTTGGGTTGCAGCGTCCAGCGGCCGTCGGGATTGCGCCGCCAGGTGCCCGTGCCGGTGCAGGGCGCGTCGACCAGTACGCGGTCGAAGGCCTTGGCCTGGCGCTTCAGCCACTTGCGATTGTCGTCATCGAGGGCGCGGCGCTCGACATTGTGGGCGCCGGCGCGGCGCAGGCGCTGGGCCGAGCGGTCGAGGCGCGATTCGTAGACGTCCATGGCCACGACACGGCCCTTGTTGTTCATGCCTGCTGCCATCGCCAGCGTCTTGCCGCCGGCGCCGGCGCAATAGTCGGCGACCTGCATGCCGGGCTTTGCATCGACCAGCGCCGCCACGAGCTGCGAGCCCTCGTCCTGGATTTCGACCAGGCCGTTCCGGAAGGCCTCGCCCGACACCACCGACAGCCGCCGCTTGAGACGCAGCCCGTGGGGCGCGTAGCGCATGGGTTCGGTGTCGATGCCTTCGCGGGCGAGGGCGGCCTGCGCCTGCTCGACCGTGGCCTTCAGCTGGTTGACGCGCAGGTCGACCGGCGGCGGCACTTCGAGGGCGGCGATCTCGCGGCCCCAGGCCTCGCCGTAGGCCTCGATCAGGTGCGGGGCCACCCATTCCTGCACGTTGAGGCGGACCCAGTCGGGCTGGTCGGGATGCGGCAGCGAGTGGCCTTCCATCTGGCGCAGCGCCCGGATCTCGGCCTCATCGAGCGGCTGCGGACGATAGCGGCCACCGTCGAACATCGCCGCCACCTGGGCCAGCGTGTTGCTGTCGACCAGGATCAGGTCGGCGGCCACGACCGCGCGGGCCGAGCGATCGGGATGGCGCGTGCGCTCCAGCCACCAGGTGAGCTGGCCGTAGCGGCGCAGCAGGCTCCAGACGCGTTCGGACACGGCGCGGCGATCGCCGCCGCCGATGAAACGGCGGCTGCGGAAATAGGCGTTGGCGACCAGGTCGGCCGGCCGCCCTCTTTCGCTCATGAGGCCACGGCTGACGATCTCGTCGAGGAGTTCTATGGTGGCTGCTACCCGCGCGCCCGGCGTCACGTCGATCTCCCTTTCAAAGCATGCCGCTACGATGAATATGCCCGACGCGCAACGCCCTCGCTCCGAGCTTCTCCGGCGCATCGTGCTGGTCGTGGCCGCCGTCCTGGTGAGCCTGGGCGTGCTCGAACTGGGTCTGCGGACCTGGTTCTGGGGCTATCTCTTCACCTGGACGAACTTGGTGCTCGATGCGCGCACCGTTCTCGCCGAGGGCGATGCCGGCCGCTACGTCCACGACGACCGCCTGGGTTACGTGCCACGGGCGGGCCATGCCGCCCCCGGCCTCACCATAGAAGCCGACGGACGGCGCAGCACGGGGGCGGCGATGTCCGTGACTGGGCCCGGCGCACCGATTCTGGCGGTGGGCGATTCCTTCACCTTCGGCGCCGAAGTGGACGATCCGCAGACCTGGCCGGCGCAGTTGCAGAAAATCACCGGATGGCGCGTGCTCAATGCCGGCGTGATCGGCTACGGCTTCGACCAGATCGTGCTGCGCGCCGAGGCGCTGGCACCGCTCTACAAGCCCGAGGCAATTGTCGTGGCCTTCATCGCCGACGACATCCGCCGTGCCGAGATGCGGCGCCTATGGAGCGCCGACAAGCCGTACTTCGATATCGAGAACGGCGCACCGGTGCTGCGCGGCGTGCCGGTGCCGCCGCGCGCCGATCCCAAAACCACGCTCACCTTCTGGCAGAGCACGCTGGGCTATTCCCTGCTGTTCGACTTCATCCTGCGCCGCCTCGACCTGCTGCACGACTGGTTCGGCGACCACGTCCGTGTCCATCCTCCGGGCACCGGCGAACGCATCGCCTGTCTCCTGACCCGGCGCCTCGCCGACCTGCAACGCTCGAGC
>JAUXST010000025.1 GCA_030679805.1 Reyranella sp.
GACCAGGATCGGGACCAGGATCGCGACTGGGATCACGGGAGGCCGCCGCGATGATGGCGCCGAGGTAGGCCACGACCATCCGCACGAGTTCGTCCTCGAAGCCGCGGCTGCGCAGGAAGGGCTGCTCTTCCAGCACCGCGGCTCGGATGGCGCCCAGGGCCGATCGTGACAGGATGAAAAGTTGCTCGCGCGACAGCGCCGGTAGCGTCGATCCGGGGCTGCTGCCCACCGCGGCGCCGGCGGCGGCGATGAACGAGGCCACCGGTGCCATCAGCTCGATGCCGAGACCCTGCGCCAGGATCGCCTGCACTACGGCCTTGCGCGCGCGCTGCCGTCCGCGGAAGGCGTGGATCATCGTCCGCACCATGGCGCGGACGCGCCCCTCGATGCTGGGATCGACGTCGCCCTGCAGGGCGCAGTTGATCTCGGCCAGCGCGGTCCCGAGTTCCTGGCGCGCCAGTGCCAGCAGCACCGCGTTCTTGTCGCCGAAGTACTGGTAGAGCGTGCCGATGCTGACGCCGGCACGCTCGGCCACCGCGTTGGTGGTGAAAGCGGCCAGGCCGCCGCCTTCCAGAATCTGAGCCGCCGCCTCGAGGATTGCCGCCACGGTCTCCGTCGCACGTACCTGGCGGGGAATTCGTCTATTGTTTTCAATAGGTTGTGGACGAACAGCCATGGTGATCCCGAGTGGGCAAAGGCGAGTAAGAAAACATGAGCATTGCTCATATCATGACAGAAGCCAACCCAAGGAGTACGCTATGGGCGAACTTTCCATCCTCTATCTCACCCTTCTGCCGCTGGTGGTCGTGGCGGCCCTGGCCGAAGGCCTGTGGCTCGCGCGCACGCGGACCGAGCGCTACGACTGGAAATCGTGGGCCTGCTCGCTAGCCGACCTGGCCGGCCGCCGCCTGCTGGGTTTCATTCCCTACGCGCTCGCAGCACCGTGGCTCGACTGGATGTGGCAACACCGACTGTTCACCCAGTCGCTCGACTCGCTGGGCTCGGTGCTGCTGCTCTTCATCGGGCTCGAATTCTTCTACTACTGGTATCACCGCACCGCGCACACCTCGCGCTGGTTCTGGGCGTCGCATTCGGTGCACCACTCGCCCAACCAGTTCAATCTTGCCGCCGCCTATCGCCTCGGCTGGTTCGGGCGCTTCACCGGCACGTCGCTCTTCTTCACGCCGCTGGTATTGGTCGGCTTCACGCCGAGCGCGGTGCTGACGGCCCTGTTCCTGAACCTGCTCTACCAGTTCTGGATCCATGCCGAGTGGATCCCCAAGCTGGGCTGGCTCGAGTACGTGCTGAATACGCCGTCGAGCCATCGCGTGCATCACGCGCGCAATCCCGAGTATCTCGACGCCAACTTCGGCGGCATGCTGATCGTCTTCGACCGGCTCTTCGGCACCTTTGTCGAGGAGAAGAAGGAAGTACCCTGCGACTTCGGGCTGGTCTCGCCCACGGTCTCCTCGCGCAATCCATTCGTCGTCAATATCGCGCCGTGGATCGGCCTGGTGAAGGATCTCGCCTCGGCGCGCTCGCTGCGCGAGGCCTGGATGTACCTGTTCGCGCCGCCGGGTTGGCGTCCGAACGGGGAGGGGCTGACCACGGCGGAGCTCAAGAAGCGGGCCGGCCTCGTCGATCCGCCGCCGGCTCATCCGGCCATGACGTAATCTCCCTTGAGCGATCTCCTTCCGGTCGACAGAGTCGGCCGGAAGGAGAAACGCCATGGCGAGAGACAAGGTCTGTGTCGTGATCGGCGCCGGCGACGCGACGGGCGGCGCGATCGCCCGCCGTTTCGCCCGTGAAGGTTTTACTGCCGTCGTCACCCGCCGCAGCGCCGACAAGTTGCAGCATCTGGTGGCGCAGATCGTGAAGGAGGGCGGGAAGGTCCATCCCTTCGGCTCCGACGCGCGCGACGAGGCGCAGGTCGTGGAACTCTTCCGCCAGATCGAGACCGAGATCGGCGAGATCGAAGTCTTCGTCTTCAATATCGGCGGCAACGTCCGTTTCGACATCCGCGACACCACGAGCCGCGTCTACCGCAAGGTCTGGGAGATGACGGCCTTCGCCGGCTTCCTCACGGCGCGCGAAGCTGCCAAGGCGATGGTGCCGCGTGGAAAGGGCACCATGATCTTCACCGGGGCCACCGCAAGCCTGCGCGGCGGCCGTGGCTTTTCCGCCTTCGCCGGCGGCAAGCACGCGGTGCGGGCCCTGGCCCAGTCGATGGCGCGCGAGCTGGGCCCCGAGAACATCCATGTCGCCCATGTCGTGATCGACGGCGCCATCGACACCGAGTGGATCAGGGCCAATTTCCCGGAGCGCTACAACGCCGGCCCCGACGCGATCCTGAATCCCGACGACATCGCCGAGGCCTACTGGCAGCTCCACTGTCAGAAGCGCAGCGCCTGGACTTTCGAAATGGACCTCAGGCCATGGAAGGAGAGCTGGTAAGGGGAACCCCGAGGCAGGGCGGTCGTTGACGAAGTGGAACCCTTCAACGCCAAAGGTGCCGCCATGACCAACGTCGATACCGTCGACACCACCAAGCTGTGGAGCATGATCAAGGATATCAGGCTTGGTATGTTCACCACCCATCACGGCAACGGCCATCTTCATTCGCGGCCGATGACGACCTTGAACGGCAAGAACGACCGCGGTGCGGTGCTGTGGTTCTTCATGTCGCGCGGCAGCGATTCGGTGGCCGATCTTACCGCCGCGCCCGAGGTGAACGTGGCCTATGCCGATCCCGGCCACGGCGCCTATGTCTCGGTGTCGGGCCGTGCCAATGTCGTCGAAGACGCCACCAAGAAGGGGCTACTGTGGAGCGCGCTGGCACAGGCATGGTTCCCGGGCGGCCCCGACGATCCCGACCTGGCGCTGGTGGCGGTTTCCATCAGCCATGCCGACTATTGGGACATGAAGTCGAACAAGGCGGTGCGGATCTTCAAGATCGCCCGAGCTGCCGTCACCGGCGCCCCGCCGACCGACCTCGGCGAGCACGCCAAGATGCGGATGGGCTGAAGTCTACCTCTTCGGCGTCGTCGCGGCACCCACGCCAGCACCGACCGCGCCGCCGATCAGGGCGCCCGGCAGCACGCCCAACGGCGTCAGGGCACCGAGCAGGGCGCCTGAGCCGGCACCGATTCCGCCGCCCGTCACGGCACGCTGGCCCCAGGTATCGCCACAGGCGGCAAGGCCCAGTGTCATGGCGGAAAGGGCAATGAACTTGAACATCCGGTTTTCTCCCCAAGACGCGAGCGACAGGCCGCGCGTGCGTGCCGGCCAATGAGTTGAAGATGATGTCGCGTCAATGTGTTGCGAACCAGACGTGAGGCGCGCGGTCACAGATTGATCACCGCGTAGGAGTCGTCGCGGCGCCAACGCCGGCACCTACCGCGCCGCCGATCAGGGCGCCCGGCAGCATGCCCAGCGGCGTCACCGCGCCGATCAAGGCGCCCGAACCGGCGCCGATGCCGCCACCGGTCACGGCGCGCTGTCCCCAGGTGTCGCCACAGGCCGTAAGACCGAGAAGGACGGAGGCCAGAACGACTGCCTTGGTAACGATTATCCTGGTCATGGTACGAAACTCCCCGTTGCACTTCTGGAAACGCACAAGGTCCCCAAAGGATGCCGTGTAAGGGTGTGACGTAAATGGGGCGTCGATTTGGTTGGCGGCCCCGGCGAAACCGGCCGTGATCGGGAGGTGATCCGCACCTGCCACAGGCAGAGCAGCGGCGCCACCAACAGTTCCATGATCAGCGCTGAGGCGACCGGCAGCGTCAGCGCGTCGCCCAGGGCGAGGCCGAGCAGGCGGGCGAGGCCGCCCACCGCGACGAGCGCCGTCAGCAGCCGCAGGCGCGTTGCCATCGTCTCGATCTCCGGAATGGCGCTCCAGTAACCGAGGCCAATGGCGAGCAGAAGACCGCTGAGATAGCGACGGTGATTGCCGGTCCACGCGCCGTCCGGCGCATCCTGCATGATGCCCCACAGTCCCGCGACGACCGGCAGAAGGGCCGCAATCACGATCGAAATTTGCAAGGCGCGCTTTTCCATCATGGTCTGTGTTACGCGGGCCGCGGTGGGGCGGATCAGGGCTGCCCTCCGACGCTTGACCTGGAGAGTCGGCCGGCCCAAACACGGCGGAACGGAGGAGA
>JAUXST010000036.1 GCA_030679805.1 Reyranella sp.
GTCAACGACTCGTGTGATGACCTCTCTTAGGCGCTCGATCGGTACTTCGCCCTCAAAAGGGCAACCAAAGGCCGCGCCTACACGGTCGACTATGGTCCCATCTCGGCCAGGAAGCTCGATCCCTCGGTTTACAAGATCACCGGCCCCGGCCCCGCCAACCCCTTCGCCTGGCCCGACATCCTCGAGCAGCGGAACGAGGTCGGCTACCACTCGATCGCCGTGCCCGGCATGGTCGCGGGGCTGGGCAAGGCGCTGGAACGCTTCGGCACCATGGCGTGGAAGGACGTGCTGGCGCCGGGCGTCGCCTTGGCCGAACGCGGCATGGAACTCGACTGGTACATGCAGGTGATGATCGCCAACGGCGCGCGGAACCTCTCGAAGTTTCCCGCCTCCAAGGCCAACTACCTGCCCGACGACGGCCGTGTGCCGACGCTCGATTGGCAGGCCAACACTCGCTACCTCAAGCTCGGCAATCTCGGCGCCACAATGCGCCGCCTGGCCGAGGGCGGCCCGCGCGAATACTACGAAGGCTCCCTCGCGCGTGACATCGCGGCCGACCTGGCAGAAGGCGGCTCGGCGATCTCCTACGAGGACCTCAAGAGCTACGAGGCCCGCATCGTCGAGCCGCTGTCGTTCGAACATCACGGCGTCACCATCAATGTCGCGGGCGGCCTCACCGCCGGCCCGACGCTGCGACGAACCATCGAACTCGCCGGAGAGAAGACCAAGGGCAAGGGCAATCCCGATGCCGCCTTCTTCGCCGCCATCGCCGAAGGCATGCACACCGCCTACGAGGAGCGGCTGAAGACCCTGGGCGACAAGCCCACCGACACCTGCACCACGCATTTCTGTGCAGCCGACTCCCAAGGCAACATGGTGGCTCTGACGCAAACGCTGATGAGCCTGTTCGGTTCCGGCGTGATGCTGCCCAGGACCGGCATCACCATGAACAACGGCATGCTGTGGTTCGACCCCGAACCCAACCGCCCCAACTCGATCGCGCCGGGCAAGCGGCCGCTTTGCAACATCTGCCCCGTCGTCGTCGTCAAGGACGGCAAGCCGTGGTTCTGCATCGGCGCCTCGGGCGGCCGGCGCATCGTGCCCGCCGTGGCGCAGCTCTCGCTGATGCTGATCGACCGCGGCCTCGACGTGGAGCAAGCCTTCCATCAGCCGCGCATCGACGTCTCCGGTGTGGGCCCGATCCGCGTCAACCGCGACCTGCCCGACACCGTGAAGCAGGCGATCGCGGCCCGCCTGCCGATCGTCGAAGTCGGCAACCAGGTCTCGCCGCTGGGCTTTGCCAACCCGTCCTGCATCGTGCGCGATCCCAAGACGGGCGAGCTCACCGGCATGAACGAGATCATGTCGCCGTGGGCCGGCGGCGCGGCGCAATAGGGGGCGCCAAAGAGGACGCAGGACTGTCACTTTTGGCCTGTCCAGAATTCTGTCCAGAAATCCGTCCAGAATTGCCTCCACAGAAGTGCCGCCAGTGCCGGCGCAGCAGCGACATCAGGAGCTTGTCGTTGTAGGTGCGGATCGCCCCGACGGGACGGCCGCGATGGAACACCGGCTGCTCGGTGCCGACGACGGCGCGGCGGGTCGCCTCGGTGTAGGCCTCGTCGAGGGCGCCATCGAGCGCCATGTCCCAGCGCAGCGCGAAGTCCTCGTCGGACCGCCGCAGGCGATAGAGCGTGTTGCGGCTGACGCCGATCGCCCGCGCGGCGTCGCTTACCGAGCCGGTGCGGGCGAGATGGCGCAGGAAATTACTCAGTTTCCGCGGCGTGGGCGCGTCGCGGCGGCGACGCCGTTTGGTCGAACGGGGCATGGGGGCTCCTGGCAAAAGGGCATGAAAAAGCCCGCCGCGGGGCCACCGGGCGGGCTGGTCCGCGACAGGAACAGAATCCCGTCAGGGTAGCTTTTTTCCTACCATTTTCCTGCCGAACCTGCAACTTTACTTTTTGCGGTCCAATCGGCGCCCCAGAACAGGTCCTCGGGCGCCAAGGCGCGGCCCCGGCCTGCCAATTCCGCCGCCGGCAGGACATCGCAGCTCGGCCACAGTCCGGTCTCCAGGGCGTCGGCGTAGCCCGCCGGCAGCCCCCGCTCGCGCATCTTGCGCGCCGCGGAACCGGCATCGTACCGGAGCGACATCAACCGAACTTCTATGCCGTGGCCGTCGGGAATGAACAGGCTGTACCAGACCCGCGAAGTGCCGTCGTTGGCCGGCATGCCCAGCGCCCCGCTGTTGTGCCAAAGCCTGCCGCCGGCGGCCTGAGTGAAGGGGATGCCGCTGTGGCCGCCCAGCACTCCATCACCGCCGCTTTCCGCGATCTGGCGTTCCTTGTCCGCCCACGGCGTCGAGGCAAAGACGAAGCGATTGATGCTGTCGACCGCGCCGTGCACCACGGCCAGCCGGCGGCCGCCGACGGCGATATCGAGGCGCCGCGGCAGCGATCGCATCCACGTGCGCGGTTCTTCGCCAAGCGCGCGGTTGGCATAAGTGTACCAATCGACGGACAGCTGCTCGCAGGCCGTCCCCTCCTCGAAGCCGCAGCCGCAGTCGTCCCTGCTCCAGCCGAGCGACTCCTCGCAGTTGCCCATGATGACATGGACGCCCCAGTCGCGGACCGCATCGACCGTCGCCACGGGATCGGCACCGTAGGCCACGACGTCGCCGGTGCAGATGATGTTGTCCGGTCCTATGCCCAGCCGCATCGCCTCGCGCTGGAGGGCAACAGTCGCCTCGAGATTGCTGTAGCAGCCGCCGAAGACCAGGACCGGACCGTTCATCTCGACGGGAGGTTCCAGGACGCTTGCCCCGACATCAGGCGCCAGATCTTTCGGCAAAACGCCACCTTCCCTTTACGCAACGCGGAAATGCTTTCATCGTAGAGAGTATGAAACCGTCGCTCCCTTGCTCTCGCAAGAGGAGAATTCGACTCCGCGACTTTCACGACCATCAGGAGGGGTTTGAGGCCATCATGAGCCAGACAACCGCCCGGGAGTTTCAGCGCAAGTTCGGCGCGTTCCAGCATCAGGCGCAGCGCGAACCGGTGGAGATCACGCGCCACGGCCGGCGCCAACTGGTGCTGATGTCGGCCGATCACTACGACTGGCTCGTGGCCGCCGCGCGGCGAACGGCGCGGACGGTGGACGCCGCCCCGGTTGTCCTCGAGGCGGTGCGCCGAGCTGGGTGATCGTCTCCGAGCACAATGTCGACGAATGGCCGAGCGCCGGTCTCCTCTCCGCCGGCAGCCTTGGGGCCCGCCGCGCGTTAAGATCCTTTCACCCGAGGGAGGAGCCGATGGCCAAGACACCACGCGCCAGGTCCAAAGTCCGCAAGGGCATGCCCAGCACGATGCTCACCAAGGCCGAGTATGCGCGGCGGCTGGGCGAGCGCTTCCACGATCCCGCCTTCGCGCCGCTCCAGGGCGAGATCGGCAGGATCACGGCGGCCGCCTGGGACGGCTACGCCGACAGCCGCAAGTCGCCTTACACGCGGCGCGCCGGCGCGGGCTTCGCCGACCCCGACCATGAACTCCCGACCGAGTGGCTGACCGCGCGCGCGGCCATCGCCGCGGCCGAACGAAGGCACAAATCGGCCACGGGGCCCGCGCGCATTCTGCTGATCAACGGCTCGCCGCGCAGCGACCAGACCTGCCCCGGCGAAATCTCCAAGAGCTGGCGGCTGGCGAAGATGGCCGAGGAAACGCTGCGGCGGGCGCGCGGCATCGAGGTCGAGCTGCTGGACTTGAGCCGCCTCGCCTCCGAGTTCGGCCGCCAGATCCATCCCTGCAAGGCCTGCGTCTCGACGGCGATGCCGCTCTGCCACTGGCCCTGCTCCTGCTATCCCAACCATGCGCTGGACCAGGTGAACGACTGGATGGCCGAGATCTACCCGATGTGGGTGGCCGCCCACGGCATCATGATCGTCACCCCGGTGCACTGGTACCAGGCGCCGACGGCGCTGAAGGCGATGATCGACCGGCTGGTCTGCGCCGACGGCGGCAACCCCGACCCGACCTCGACCTCGGGCAAGGACCCGGCCAAGGCCAAGACGATCGAGGCCAAGGGCT
>JAUXST010000039.1 GCA_030679805.1 Reyranella sp.
GCCGATGTATGAGAGGCAAGTGGGGGCTGCGTAGGGCGTATGTCGCAAGACTATTACGAGCTGCTCGGGGTCAGCCGTACGGCGAGCGCCGACGATATCAAGAAGGCGTTCCGCAAGCTTGCCATGCAGCATCATCCGGATCGCAATCCGGGCGACAAGGAATCCGAGAAGAAATTCAAGACCGTCAATCACGCCTACGACATCCTGAAGGACCCGGAGAAGCGGGCGGCCTATGACCGCTACGGCCCGGCCGCCTTTGAAGGCGGTGCCGGTCCTGGCGGCCCACAGGGTCAGGGGTTCGATTTCGGCTCGGTGTTCGGCGACATTTTCGACGAGATGTTCGGTGGTGGTGGCCGCGGTCGCGGCGGGCGCACCGACACGCGCGGCCAGGACCTGCGCTTCAATCTGGAAATCACGCTGGAACAGGCCTATGGCGGCACCGAAGCCACGGTGCGGGTGCCCAGTTCCGTGTCCTGCGACGTCTGCCATGGCAGTGGTGCGGAGGCGGGCTCCAAGCCGCAGACCTGCCCGACCTGCCAGGGCCGTGGGCGCCTCAGGGCCCAGCAGGGCTTCTTCACCGTCGAGCGCGCCTGCCACACCTGTCATGGCGCGGGCCAGATCATCGACAAGCCGTGTCGGACCTGCAGTGGCCAGGGCCGCGTACGCCGCGACAAGACCTTGAAGGTCAACATTCCGGCCGGCGTCGAGGACGGCACGCGCATCCGCCTCTCCGGTGAAGGCGAGGCCGGCGCGCGCGGCGGACCGGCGGGCGACCTCTATGTCTTCCTGTCGGTGAGGCGCCACCAGCTGTTCGAGCGCGAGGGCGCCGACGTCCATTGCCGCGTGCCGATCTCCATGGTTCAGGCGACGCTTGGCGGCAACATCGAGGTGCCGACGCTCGACGGCAAGATGGCGCGCATCAACGTCCCGGCCGGCGCCCAGGGTGGCCACCAGTTCCGCCTGCGCGGCAAAGGCATGCCGATCGTGCGCTCGAGCCAGCGCGGCGACATGTACATCGAGATCAACGTCGAGACGCCGACCAACCTCACCTCCAAGCAGAAGGAACTCCTCAAGGAGTTCGAGAAGGCCGGCAAGACGAGCCCCGAGTCCGAGGGTTTCTTCAGCAAGGTGAAGGAAATGTTCGGCGGCTAGGCGGCGACGCCGGCTTCCTGGACATCGGCCAGTACGCAGCGCACGAGGTGGCTGCCGCCCATCTCGCGCAGATCGGGCGGGCGGACGATGCAGTTCGGCTGAACGAACTTGCAGCGCGGCGCGAAGCTGCATCCGGTCGGCACTTCGGCAAGGTCGGGCGGCGCGCCCGGGATGGCTTCCAGACGCTGGCCGCGCATGCCGTCATGCACCGTCGAGGCGAGCAGCCCTCGGCTATAGGGATGGCGCGGCGCATCCACCATTTGCTCCACCGGCGCCAGTTCGACGATCTTGCCGGCATACATGACGCCGATACGGTCCGAGACCTCGACGGCGACGCCGATGTCGTGCGTAACGAAAATCACGCCGACATTGAACTCGCGCTGCAGTTCCCGAATCAAGAGCAGGACCTGGATCTGGACGGTCGCGTCGAGCGCCGTGGTTGGCTCGTCGGCCAACAACAGGGCAGGGTTGCAGGACAGGGCCAGGGCGATCATGGCGCGCTGGCGCATGCCCCCCGACATCTCGTGCGGATAGGCTTTCAGCCGCTGGGCTGGCGAGGGGATCCGGACCATCTCCAGCAGTTCCCGGGCGCGACTCCAGGAATCAGCCTCGCCCTTGCCGGTGTGGCGGCGCACAGTCTCGGCGATCTGATGGCCGATGGTGAACACAGGATCGAAGGCGGTCGCCGGTTCCTGAAAGATCATGGCGACCCGTTGGCCGCGCAGGTCCGACAGGGCGCTCTTGCCCATGGTCAGGACCTCGTCACCTTCCAGCTTGATGCTGCCGCCCCAGCGTGTCCGGTGCTCCGGGTGGAGTCGCAGGATCGACCGCAGGGTCACGCTCTTGCCCGACCCCGACTCGCCCAGGATGCCGAGCGTCTCGCCGCGTTTCACGTCGAAGCTGACGCCGTTGACCGCGTTCACGGTGCGATCGGGCGTGACGAACTTCACGTGTAGGTCGCGGACCTGCAGAAGCTCGCTCATGGCGTGGCGGCCTTGGAATGGCCGGAGCCCACCACCCGCATGTGGCAGGCAACAGCCTGCGTGCCAATGTCGGCCAGCGGCGGCTCCACCCGGGTGCAGACGTCCTCGGCGAACGGGCAGCGCGTGCGGAAGCGGCAACCGGACGGCGGATCGATGGGATTGGGCGGATCGCCCTGGATGGGCGCTTCCTTGGTGCGCCGCCGGGGATCCATCGACGGGCGCGCCGACAGTAGCGCGCGCGTGTAGGGATGCTGCGGGTTGCCGTAGATCGCCTCGACGGAACCCAACTCGACGATCTTGCCGAGATACATCACCAGAACGCGGTCGCTGAGATACTGAACCACGTTGAGATCGTGGCTGATGAAGATGTAGGTGAGGCCGAGTTCGGTCTTGAGGTCGACCAGCATGTTGAGGACTTGCGCCTCGACCGACTTGTCGAGGGCCGACACGGCCTCGTCGAGGATGACCAGCCGCGGCCGGAGCGCCAGCGCGCGCGCAATGTTGACCCGCTGGCGCTGGCCGCCAGACAGCTCGTGCGGGTAGCGCTCGGCGTAGTTGGCGGGGTCGAGGCCGACCTTGTCGAGGAGATCGCGGACGCGTGCGCGGGCCTCCGCTGCCGGTAAGCCGTGCGCCTTGGGCGCGAAGGCCAGCGTCTCGGCGATGGTGAGTCGGGGGTTGAGCGAGGCGTAGGAGTCCTGGAACACCATCTGCACCTGCCGGCGCAGCTCGTTGACCGTGATCCCGTGCGGCTCGTCGACAGGGTCGCCGTCTAACACCATGGTACCCCTGTCAGGCTTGATGAGGCGGATGAGCAGCCGCGCCACCGTCGACTTGCCACAGCCCGACTCGCCCACCACGCCCAGCGTCTCGCCCTTGGCCACCGACAGCGAAAGATCGTCGACCGCGCGCACCACCTTGCGGGAGCGGCCGAGCAACCCGCCTGCTACGGGGAAATGCTTGCGCAAGCCGGTGGCCAGAAGCAGCGGCTGGGCAGGTCCGCCGCGATCCTCGAGAGGCAGCAGCGAATCCATGTCAGGCCTTCACGTCCATGGCGGCGCGGAGCCCATCGCTCATCAGGTTGAAGCAGATCGAGGTGATGAAGATCATCACGCCGGGCAGCGCCGCCAGCACCGGGTTGACGTAGATTGCCTGGCGGAGCGTGTTCAGCATTAGGCCCCATTCTGGCTCGGGCGGCTTGACGCCGAGGCCGAGGAAGCTGAGGCCTGCCGCCAGGATGATGGCCACACTGATCAACGAGGTGGCGTAGACCAGGATCGGCCCCAGCACGTTGCCCAGGACATGCACGCGCACGATGGTGAGGGCGCTGGCGCCGCTGGCGCGTGCCGCGTCGACGAAGTCGAAGCCGCGCACCTGGGTGGTGACGCTTTCCGAGACGCGGCAGATCGGCGGAATGAACACCAGCGTCAGCGACAGCAGGGTGTTCTCGGTGCCCGCCCCCATGGCGCCCGAGAGGGAGATGGCCAGCAGCACGGAAGGGAAGGCGTAGAACACGTCCATGACGCGCATGATCGCCATGTTGACCTTGCCGCCGACGAAGCCCGCAGTGATGCCGAGCGCGCCGCCGATCAGCAGCGCGCACAGAACCGGCATCACCCCCATGAACAACGATAGGCGGCCGCCATAGATCAGGCGGGCAAACATGTCGCGTCCCAGCTCGTCGGTGCCCAGCAGGTGACTGGGCGAGCCCAGCGGGTAAAGTCGGCGGATCATCGAGGTCTTGTAGGGATCGGCGAGGCCCAGCAACGGGGCGGCAATCGACGACAAGACGACCAGCAGCAGGACTCCGGCGCAGATCAGCGTCACCGGATCGCGCCGCAGCCGGCGCCCGACGGAGGGCCAGTAGCCGCGCGACGCCGACGCCACGGTCGGTCGTACCAGCGCGGCGGCGATGTCGACGGTGGGGCTCTGGATGGCCATCGTCTTCAGCCCCGCTTGATGCGTGGATCGACCATGGTCTGGATGATGTCCACGGTGAGGTTGAGCAGCATGAAGAAGCCGGCCAGCACCAGGGTCGTGCCCTGCAGGATCGGCAGATCGCGGCGGAAGATGGCGCTGTTCAGCAGGAAGCCGGTGCCGGGCCAAGCGAACACCGTCTCGATCAGGATCGACCCGCCGATCAGATTGCCGGCCTGCAGCCCCATCACGGCGAGGCAGGTGGGGGCGGCATTCTTGAGCACATGACGCAGGATCTGATCGTCGCGCATGCCCTTGGCTTGCAGCGCGGTCACGAATTCCATGCTGAGCGTTTCCTTGACCGTGGACCGCACGGTGCGCGTGACGACGCCGAGCGGTATCACCGAAAGCGCGATAGTCGGCAGGATCATGTGCTTGAGGTGGGGCCAGTCGAGGCGCCAACCGGTCGAGTTCTCCGGCCCGATCCCCATGGGCGGCAGGACGCCCATTTCGACCGAGAAGACGATCACCAGTACGATCGCCAGCCAGAAATGCGGCACGCTCACGCCCATCAGCGAGATCATCGTGACCAGCCGGTCGACGATCCGCGACTTGGCATACGCGGCCGAAGTGCCGAGGAAGACGGCAAGGGAAAAGGCGAAGAGCGTGGCGGCGATGGCCAGGATGATGGTGTTGCCGAAGGCCGACGCCACTTCGGCTGCGACCGGCCGCCCGGTGCCGATGGAGGTCCCGAGATCGCCGGTCAGGGTCACGGCGAGCCAGCGGAAGTACTGGACGGGCAGCGGCTTGTCGAAGCCGTAATACTCCTTGAGCTTGTCGTCGACTTCGTGAGGCGCATCCGGGGGCACGATCGCTGAGATCGGATCGCCCGGCGCCAGGTGCACCAGTGCAAAGACGAGCAGCGACACGCCGAAGGCGACCGGCACCAGGTAGAGCAGTCGTCGCAGCGCGTAGAGCAGCATGGCCGCCCGTCCCCTATCGCTACTTCGCCATCTCGATGGGGGTGAGATCCTGGAACCAGCTCTGGGCCTGCACAAAGCCCTTTACCTTGGGGCTCATCGCCCGCGGGTTGAGATCGTGCGCGATATAGACCCAGTAGGCCTGGTCGACGATGTAGGTGTGGACGTCGGCCAGCGCCTTGGTCTGGGCGGCGCGGTCAAAAGTGGTGTGAGCCTTGTTGATCATCTCGTCGATCTTGGGATCCTTCAGGATGCCCCAGTTGGCGCCGGCCGGCGAAACGAAGCTCGAGTGATAGAGCCGCATGAAGGCCGAGTAGGGATCGACCGTGGCGCGGCTGATGTTGATGCCGTTCACGCCCTTGGCCTTGGCGTCAGGACCGGTCGCCGGCTGGAAGGAAAAGCTGATCAGCGAGTTCCACTCCATGACCTCGAACTCGGCGTCGAAACCCACCGCGTTCAGGTTCTCTTGGACGTACTCGTTCATCGGCAGCGGCAGCATTTGGCCGGAGCCCGAGGTCGAGATCGCGATCTTGATCTTGGGCTTCTTGGTCGCGCTGTAGCCGGCTTCGGCCAGCAGCTTCTTCGCAGTAGCCGGGTCGTACTTGATGTCGAAGCTGGGCGAGCCGAACCAGGGATGGCCGGGATAGACCGCGCCTTTCGCCTCGATCATCAGGCCGCCCAGGAGCTTGTTGAGGCCGGCGCGGTCGATGGCGAGGTTGGCCGCCTTGCGCACGCGGATGTCGGTCCACGGCGAGCCCTCGACCATGCTGGGCTGGTAGGCCCAGTTGTGCGGATACTTGTTGGTCACGATGTTCATGCCGCCCTGGCGCAGGCGGGGGATGGCGTCGGGCGCGGGCACCTCGATCCAGTCAACCTGACCGGCGAGCAGTGCCGCGGTGCGCGTGGCCGCCTCAGGCATCGGGAACAGCAGAATCTTATCGAGCTTGGGAACACGCGTCTTGTCCCAGTAATCGGCATTGCGCGAGAGCTCCAGGCGTTCGCGCGGCACGACGCGGTCGACCTTGAAGGGGCCGGTGCCGGACGGCTGCAGCGCCACCTTGTTCCAGTCCTTGCCGAGCTTCTCCCACTGCGCCGGGCTCGAATAGAAGATGTAGGACATGTCGTACGGGAACAGTGAATTGACGACGCGTGTCGTCAGCTCGACCGTATATTTGTCGATCGCCTTGTAGCCCACGAGGGTCGGGATGCGGGCGCGGGCTTGCGCCATCTGCTTGCGGTCGAATTGCGAAGATTTGTCGTTCAACACCTTGTCGAGGTTCCAGATCACGGCTGCTGAGTCGAAGTCGGAGCCGTCATGGAACTTCACGCCCTCGCGCAGCTTGAAGACCCACTTGGTGGGCTCGCCCTCGACCGGCGCCCACGACAACGCGAGGCCGGGACGAATGTCGGCGATGGTGTCGGCCTTGGAGAGGTCCCAGTTCACCAGCGCGTCATATATGGTGTAGCCGGCGAACCGGAAGCCCTCGAACCCTTGGTCGGGCTGGCCGGTCGTCTGGGGAATGTCGGCAGCTGTCATGCCGATGCGCAGAGTGCCCTGCGAGAAGGCAGGCATCGCTGTTGCCGCAAGGACACTGAAGCCGGCGGCGGCCACTCGAAGGCGCTTGAACATTCACTGCTCCTCAGTTCGGCGCGGCCCGGCAGGGCGCGCTCACCCGTCAGTCATGCAAGCAGCAAGCCAACGCCGTGTGGTGACGCGGGAATGATGCGGCATGTCGATTGCATGACCGTCCAAGCGGAGGAATTGCATGACGCCATCGAAGAAGCCGCCGACGCTCGAAGAGTTTCGTACACGCGCCGCGCTGACAGGCCTCACTCTGACCGAGGAGGACATCGGCCACCTCCACAAGGGATATGTCGGTTTGCTGGGTTTGATGGAGCGCATCCCCCAGCGCTGGGCCTGGGCCGCCGAACCACCGCACGTCTTCCGCGCCGACGAATAGACGTCGCATGACAGACCTCACGACCCTCAGTATCGCCGAGGCGGGCCGCCTCATGGCGTCGAGCGAACTTACCTCGACGGCCCTCACCGAGGCATTTCTCGCGCGCATCGCGGCCGTCGATCACAAGATCGCGTGTTACATCACCGTCACGAGTGATCTTGCGCGAGCCGCCGCCCAACAGGCCGACATGGAGAGAGCGGGCGGCCTCAACCGCGGCCTGCTGCACGGCATTCCGATTGCGCTGAAGGACATCTACGAAACCGCCGGCGTCAGGACGACGGGCCACTCGCATCTCAAGGTCGACTACGTGCCGGCAATCGATGCCGAGACGGTGAGACGCCTGAAGAGCGGCGGTGCCATCATTCTCGGCAAGCTCGCCACCCACGAGTTCGCCAACGGCGCGATGACGCCCGACCAGCCCTTCACGGCGGCGCGCAATCCCTGGAACACCGCCTATCAGCCCGGCGGATCTTCGAGTGGCTCGGGCGCCGCCGTCGCCGCCGCGCTCTGCATGGGCGCCATGGGTTCGGACACCGGTGGATCGATTAGAAATCCGGCGGGTTTCTGCGGCACCGTCGGCATCAAGCCGACCTATGGCCTGGTGAGCCGGTGCGGCATCTATCCGCTGTCGTTCAGCCTCGACACCGCGGGCCCGCTCACCTGGACAGTCGAAGATTCCGCCCTGATGCTGGACGTCCTGGCCGGCCACGATCCCAACGACCAGGCCTCCGCGCGCGCACCGAAGGTCGATTATGGCGCGTCGGCGCACCGGCCCATCAAGGGCATGCGCATCGCGCTGGCGCGAAGCTGGTACGAAAGCGAGATCGCGAGCGTCACCCCCGAGATGAAGAAGG
The DNA here is from genome assembly GCA_030679805.1 of Reyranella sp. Classification (GTDB taxonomy): domain Bacteria; phylum Pseudomonadota; class Alphaproteobacteria; order Reyranellales; family Reyranellaceae; genus Reyranella. The sequence continues at coordinate 7,845 of JAUXST010000039.1, forward strand.
GCCTCGACGAGGCGGTGCGCGTGCTCAAGGACCAGGGCGCGATTGTGGAAGACGTCGTCTTCCCTGACATCCGCGACTATCACATCTGCGGTCGCGTCATCATCACCACCGAGGCGCACGCCATCCACCGCCGCGACGTGATCGAACAGCCGGAGAAGTTCGGTTACACGACGCGGCGCCGCTTCCAGCTCGGCGCTTTCCTCAGCGCCGAGCAGTATCTTTCGGCGCTGCGGTTCCGGCGCAAGCTGCAGCAGGACACGCGTGCCGCCATGCGCGGCTACGACCTGGTGATGGCGGCCAATCAGTGGGGCGGGCCCGAGATATTCGAGGAGCCGCAGCAGATCTTCCACTTCCTCGGCAAGCCGTCGCTCTCCATGCCGTTCAACGTCACCGGCCAGCCGGCGATGACGGTGTGCTGCGGCTTCGGCAGCGACGGCTTTCCGCTGGCCTTCCAACTCGCCGGCCGGCCGTTCGACGAGGCCAGCGTCTTCGCCGCCGGCGCCGCCTACGAACGGGCGACGCCGTGGCGGGCGCGACGGCCCATGCTTTGACCGTCCGGAGAACACCATGAACGACCGCAGCAACACGTTGTCACGCCGTTCAATTCTGACCGGCGTCAGCGCGCTCGCCCTGCCGATGGGCCTCGGAACTGCGGCCCGCGCCCAGGAAACCGTGGTGCGCCTCGGCATCTCGATGGCCGACGTGCCGCTCACAACTGGCCAGCCCGACCGCGGCGCCGGCGCCTGCAAGTTCACCGGCTATACGATCTACGATCCGCTGGTCGCCTGGGAGATGGACATCTCCGACCGGCCGGGCAAGCTCATCCCGGGCCTCGCCACCGAATGGAAGGTCGACGACGGCGACAAGTCGCTCTGGGTCTTCAAACTGCGCCCGGGCGTGAAATTCCACGACGGATCGGCGTTCAATGCCGACGCCGTGGTCTGGAACTTCGACAAGGTCTTCGACACCAAGTCCCCGCAGTTCGACCAGCGCCAGGCCTCGCAGGTGCGGCCGCGCCTGCCGTCGGTCGCAAGCTACAAGAAGATCGACGACATGACGGTCGAGGTGAAGACCAAGGTCGTCGACGCGCTCTTCCCCTACCAGATGCTCTGGTTCCTGATTTCTAGCCCCGCCCAGTGGGACAAACTCGGCAAGGACTGGAACAAGGTCGCGTCGGAGCCGTCCCGGCACCGGCCCGTTCAAGCTCGCCCGGCTCGTGCCCCGCGAGCGCGCCGAACTGGTCAAGAACGAGGCCTATTGGAACCCCAAGCGCATTCCCAAGGCCGATCGCGTGGTGCTGATCGTGGCCCCCGAAGCGTCGACCCGCACGGCGGCACTCTTTTCCGGCTCAGCCGACCTGATCGAAACGCCGCCGCCCGACGCCGTCGACCGCCTGACCAAGGGCGGCATGAAGATCGTCCAGAACGTGACGCCCCACGTCTGGAACTATCACCCTTCGATGTTGCCGGGCTCGCCCTGGACCGACATCCGCCTGCGCAAGGCCGCCAACCTCGCCATCGACCGCAACGCCATCGTCCAGCTCCTGAGCGGCCTCGCCCAGCCCGCGTTCGGCCAGGTCGACCGGACCAGCCCGTGGTTCGGCAAGCCCACCTTCGAGATCAAGTACGCACCGGATCAGGCCCGCATGCTCATGAGCGCGGCAGGATTCAGCAAGGCCCAGCCGCTAAAGACCAAATTCGTGGTGGCATCTGGCGGCACCGGCCAGATGCTGTCCTTGCCCATGAACGAGGCCATCCAGGAGATGTTCAAGGACGTCTACATCGACCTCGAGTTCAAGGTGGTCGAGCTGGAAGCGCTCTATACGGCGTGGCGCGCCGGCGCCAAGGCCAAGATGAACAAGGACGTCACCGCCAACAACATCGCTTATGTGACGTCCGATCCACTCTACGCCTTCACACGCTTCTTCGCGTCGAACCAGGCCGCACCCGTCGGCGTGAACTGGAGCAACTATGCCAGTCCCGAAGTCGACAGGCTGATTGACCAGACGCTTGCCACCTTCGATCCGGTCCAGCAGGACGCCCTGATGGCCAAGGTGCACGAGAAGGTGGTCGACGATGCCGTCCTGATCTGGGTGGTGCACGACACCAACCCGCACGCGCTGTCACCCAAGATCAAGTCCTACATCCAGGCCCAGCACTGGTTCCAGGACCTGACGACGATCGGGGTTTAGCCCTTTGTCATCCTGAGCGAAGCGAAGGATCTCGCGCCCGATCAAAAGGCCATTTAGCGGGCGTCAGGTCCTTCGCCTGCGGCTCAGGACGACAAGGGTCAACAGCCGATCTTCTTCGCGACCTCGACGATCGAATTGCCGACGGCGTCCCAGTCGCCTTCGGCCTTGAGATCCCGTGTCTGACCGGGGCCGTGCTCGGACGGCCGATGCACGAAGCCCGTCGACAGGCCGCACTTCTGCGCCGCCAGCAAGTCGCCATTGTGGGCCGCCACCAGCATTACCTGGTGCGGCTTCAGGTACATGCTGCTGACCACGCCGAGATAGGCCTCGGGATCGGGCTTGTAGTGATGGAAGGTCTCGCCCGAGAAGCAGTGATCCCACGGAATGCCGGCGTTCTTGGCCATGTTGATCAGCAGCGCCACGTTGCCGTTGCTGAGGGTGGCCACGACATACTTCTTCTTCATCATGCCGATGCCCTCGACCGAGTCGGGCCACGGCCGCAGCTTGTGCCAGAGACGGGTGAATTCCCACGAACCTTCCTGGCCCGGATTCTTCAGGCTCCGCTTTTCGAGCAGCATCTCGAACGCTTCCTTGTGGAGGTCGTCGATGCGGGTCCAGGGCAACTGGCCCTTGCGCACGCGGGCCATCTGCGGCTGGTAAAGCCCGCGCCAGTCGTCGGCGAAACTCGTCCAGTCGGTCTCGATTCCATACTTCTTGCCGAGCTTGGGCAGGTCTTCGATCAGGCTGCCGCGCCAATCCACCACCGTGCCGAACACATCGAAGATGCAGACCTTCAGGTCCGAGAGATCCCTGCCCATTTCTTCCTCCGTTTGTCCCAGTGTGGCGTCTCGTGGCGCGCTTGGGTAGGGTCTGCGCATGGCTTGGAAACACGACACGGTCGCCGGCACCGACGGCAAACCGCGATGCGGCTGGGCAACGGCCGATCCCCTCTACGAGAAATACCATGACAAGGAGTGGGGTCGTCCGCTCAAGGACGACCGCCCCTTGTTCGAGCTGCTGACGCTCGAAGGCTGCCAGGCGGGGCTTTCCTGGATCACCGTGCTGCGCAAACGTGAGCACTACCGCAAGGTCTATGACGGGTTCGATCCGGCCAAGATCGCCCGCTATACACCGGCCAAGATCGCCAAGCTGCTGGCCGATCCCGGCATCATCCGCCACCGCGGCAAGATCGACGCGAGCGTCACGAATGCCAAGGCCTTCCTCAAACTAGTCGAACGCGAAGGCTCGTTTTACCGCTGGCTGCGCAAGACCGTGGGCGACCAGCCCCACGTCCGTCCCAGGACGCTGAAGGACGTGCCGGCGCGCACGGCGCAGAGTGACGCGCTGGCCAAGGCGCTCGCCAAGGAAGGCTTCAAGTTCGTGGGCTCGACCATCTGTTACGCGTTCATGCAGGCATCGGGCATGGTCGACGACCATGTCGCGGGCTGTCATCGCCGCAAGGAGTAGATTTTGACCAAGCGTATTTTCATCGCCGCGTTGGGCACCGAAACCAACCAGTTCGTGCCCTTTCCGACCGGACGCCGCTCGTATGAGGAATACGGCGTATGGCACGGCGATGCCACCAAGCACGAGCCGACCAGCTTCACCGCGCCGCTACATGTCTGGCGCAAGGCGGCCGAGGCGCGCGGCTGGACCGTGATCGAAGGCCTCGCCACCTTTGCCGCCCCGTCCGGCACCACCGTGCGCAAGGTCTACGAGGACTTCCGCGACGAGATCCTGGCTGGCGTGAAGGCGGCGCTCCCGCTCGATGCGGTGATCATCAATGTGCACGGCGCCATGGTGGCCGACGGTTACGACGACTGCGAAGGCGACCTCCTGTCCAAAGTGCGCGCCATCGTCGGCCCCAAGGTCGCGATCGGCGCCGAGTTCGACCTGCACTGTCACCTGAGCGCCCTGATGCTCGACAGCGCCGACGTGCTGGTGGGCTACAAGGAATACCCGCACACCGACACGATGGAACGCGCCGCCGAGCTGTTCGCGATCATCGCCGACACGGCCGAGGGCAAGGTGAAGCCCGTCATGGCGCGCTACGACTGCCGCATGATCGCGCAATATCGGACCTCCGTGCCGCCGATCAACGAGTTCGTCGTTCGCATGAAGAGCCTCGAGGGCAAGGACGGCATCCTCTCGGTGTCGCTGAGCCACGGATTCTCGTTCGCCGACGTGGAGGATGTCGGAACCCGCACCCTGGTCGTGGCCGACGGCGACCTGAAGAAGGCCG